>NZ_JBTVYK010000013.1:0-112347 GCF_054788135.1 Streptomyces sp. O3 | reverse complement strand
CCAAGCCGCCGCGTCTGGAGGCGTACCAGCGGCTCCTGAACGGCTGGGCGGCGAAGTACCCCGCACCCGGCGCCCCCCGGCCCCCCCCCCCCCCCCCCCCCGGCCCCCCCGCCCCCCCCCCCCCCCGGCCCCCGGGGCGCCCCTTTCACTTGCTGTCTCCTGCTTTCACCTGCTGTCACCTGCTGTCAGATCAGTCGCCGACGCACAGCACGAGCAAGCAGGTCTCGTCCGTTGCCGTCGTGCCCTGCTCCGGGTCCGTCGACACCACGGCGGACGTGACGGCCTCGGTGGTGTCGGTGAGAGTCCCGGTGACGGTCGCCGTGGTGTCGGTGAGGGTGCCGACGACAGCGTCGGTGGTGGTGCTGAGCAGGCCGCCGCCGGTGGACTCGGCCTCAGGAGCGGGCGCGGACGGGGGCGGCTGTGTCGTTTGCGCTGTCTGTGCCGTCTGGGGCGCGCTGTGCGCGGGCATCGTGTCGGCGGGTGCCTGAACCGCGGCGGCGAGCTGCTGGGCGCCGTCCGTCGCCGTGGTGCGAGCCGGTGCGGCCGTCGGGGCGCCGGGCGGCGTGGCGTGGGACGGGTCCACGGCGTGCCGCTGGCGCGGGACCTCGGGTGTCGACTGCCCCGCCGCGCCCTGGAATGTGCCCTGTTGTCCGCCGTGCGGATTCGCCGCCGAGGAGCGGACGTGTGCCACCAGTTGCTGCTCGTCGCCTTCCTGTTCGCCGTCCATGCCCGGCGTCGGCGGCGCGGTGGACGCCAGGGTCTGGTCGCCGCCGGAGTGGCCCACGGCGCCGATCGCCATACCGCCGCCGACGAGGGCGAAGGTCGTCGCGACCATGGCCCGGCGCTGGCTCTTGCGCCAGCGGGCCCGCTGGCGGCGCCGTGCCGCCCGACCCTCCGGGAGGGGCTGCGCGGCCTCGGGTATCTCCGGCTCAGCCGCGGTGCGTTCTGCCGCGGTGCGTTCTGCCGCGGTGCGGTCAGTCGCGGTGCGGTCAGCCTCGTCCTTCGCGCCTGCCGCGTACGCGGTCGGCTTGCCCGTCGGCGTGGCCCGGCCAGCGGCGTCACGGCCCGCGACGCCGGGCAGGGCGATGTCCGGGGCGTAGCCGCCACATCCGGGACACACCAGGGCGCCGTTGAGATGCCGCTGGCATGTGGAGCAGTAGTCCATCCGCAGTCTTTCCCCAAGTTGACGGTGTCGCTGACCTTCCCGGCCGACGGCCCGGACGCAGACGCTCGTGGCATCGAGCGATCAGTAACGTAGCCCGGCCGGGAAGAGAGATGACGCAGACGGTGTGACGATTCTGCGAGAGTGCCAGTCACCGCACCGGCCCCCTGACTGACCCGACCCCGCTCGGCTCTCGTCGACTCCCGTCAGCTCTCGGCGGATTCCACGGGCTGCCGCAGGATGGTGCGCAGCTGTGACGGGTCGACGCGTCGCGCGTCGGAGAGGTAGATCTCGTGGTGACGTCCGCGGGGCTTGAGTCCTCGCTGCGGCAGGTACGCGTCGTGCAGTCGCGCGATCGTGGGGCCCTCGGCGTCGTAGGGGCCGATGTGCAGGATCTGGACCGACTTCCCCTCGTGGAAGCGGTCGAAGCGGACGCGGTCACCGGCGGCCAGGTCCTTCTTCTCGACGGCCCGGCGCAGCCCTTCGCGGAACAGCTCGTCGGTGATCCAGTCGGGCTGGACGATCATGAGCCGCCACTTCCACGCGTCTTCGTCGCGCGAGGCGAAGGCACCCAGGTCGTCGGCCCACCAGAGCCCCTCCAGCGGGCCTACGGTGTGCTTCTCGCCGAGTTCGTCGATCGCGAGGGCGCGGACGGCGTATGCGGTCGCGTACAACGCGTGCACGACGTCCCGGTACGTCTGCGAGGTGTTCGGGCTGCCCGCGCCGTCGGCCATGAGGAACCGCAGGGCGGGCACGTCGACGACCTCGAACCGCTGCTTCGCCGTGTACAGGCTCCGCAGATGCTTCTTCACGTCGTAGTTCGCCGTGTTCGCCATGGACGGGTCCTGTTCCGGGAGGCGACCGCCGCCCAGGCACGCGACCTGGGCCAGGGGCATCCGATGATACGCACCGCTGGTGGTACGCACCGCTGGTACGTACTGCTGGCCCGGCGAACCGGATGACCCCCCTCCAGGGGTGAATTTAGGTTAGGCTAACCTCCCTGGCGTGCATGTAGGTGAAGAGACCGCGACCGGACGCCCCCGCCGCCACGGCCGTGGCGGCCGCCGGCACCGTCGGCTTCGTCGGCCTCGTAGCCCCGCACGCGGCCCGCGCCCTCGTCGGCCGCCAGCACGCCCGCGTGGTGCCGGTGGCGGTGCTCATCGGCGCCGTCCTCGTCTGCGTCGCCGACCTGGCGGGCCGTACGGTCATCGCCCCCGCCCAGCTCGGTGCGGGCCTCATGACCGCGGTGATCGGCACCCCGTACTTCCTCTACCTGCTCGTGCGCAGTAGGCGATAGCCGTGCGGGCGGGGTGTGGGTGTTCGGATAGCCTGGCTGTGCCGGGTGCGCCTGGCTCGGCGTCAGACGCGGGTTCCGGTGCCGCCACGGTCGACACACAGGGGACGGAACGGGCAGAGGCAGGCCACAGGTGACAGACGGAGACCGGGCTGGTGCCCGCAGCGGGCCCGCCGCGGGCGTCCACGCGCGACGGGTGACCGGGAGGGCGGGCGGCCGCCCGACGTCCAGAGCGAGGCGTCGTGGATAGGGTCGTGCTCACGGCCGCCGTCCTGTACGCCATCGTCCTCCTGCGCGCCGGAGGGACGTTCGCCGTCGGATGGCTCGCGGGCGCCGGCGCCCGACGCAGCAGGCTCGCCGGGCGGATCTCCTCGGCCAAGTTCCAGCGCGTGGAACGGGCGATCCAGCGGTGGGGCGCGCCGGTGGTGGCCGTCTCCTTCCTGACCGTCGGTTTCCAGACCGCCGCCAACTTCCTCGCGGGCAGCATGCGCATGCCGCTGTCGCGCTACCTCCCCGCGCTGTTCGTGGGCGGCGCGGCCTGGGCGCTGGTCTACGCGACCGTCGGACTCGAGGTGTTCGAGATCCTGGCGAAGCTGTTCGCCGAGCGGACGGCGACCGGTATGGCCGTGACCGCCGCCCTCCTCCTCGCGGCGGGCTGCGGAGCGATATACCGCGGCAGACGACGGCGCGGCACCCGCCCTGACGGCTGAGGCGGCAGGGCGACGGCCTGACGGCTGCCCGGAGTCCTGGCAACCTGACAACCCACCTGGAGTCGATCCCGCGGAGGGTGTTGCGTACCCTTGTGCCGTCGTCGCGGTGACGGGACGCTGCCCGAACATGCGACTCGTTGTAGGGTAGGAAACCGCCCTTGACCTGCAAGAACGCAGGCAGGGAGCCTATGTCCAGGAGTACCTCGATGCTGCGAACCATGTTCAAGTCCAAGATCCACCGTGCCACGGTGACCCAGGCCGACCTGCACTACGTGGGCTCGGTCACCATCGACGCGGATCTGATGGACGCCGCCGACCTGCTGCCCGGTGAGCTCGTCCACATCGTCGACATCACCAACGGCGCCCGGCTGGAGACGTACGTCATCGAGGGCGAGCGCGGCTCCGGCGTGATCGGCATCAACGGCGCGGCGGCGCATCTCGTGCATCCGGGCGACCTGGTCATCCTGATCAGCTACGCCCAGGTCGACGACGCCGAGGCCCGGTCCCTGCGGCCCAGCGTCGTCCATGTGGACGCCGAGAACCGGATCGTGGCCCTCGGCGACGACGCCTCCGAGCCCGTGCCGGGCGGCGACACCCGGCGCAGCCCGCACGCGCGCGTCCCGGCGCGGTAGGCGTCCCGGCTCGGGGAAGGGGAAACAGCCCGAGCGTGCCGGGCCGAGCGCCTAGGCTCGGGCCATGCTCGCGCTGCTGCACACATCGCCCGTTCACATTCCGGTCTTCGACGGGCTGCGGGATCAGGATCACCCCGGCCTCGAACTGCGCCATCTGGTGCGTGCGGAGCTGCTGGCACGGGCCAGGACCGACGGGCCGGAGGCCGTCGCCGACGACGTGCGCGCGGCGCTCGCCGAAGCGGCCGCCCAGGAGGCGGCCGCCGTGCTCTGTACCTGCTCCACGATCGGCGGCGTCGCCGAGGCGCAGGCCGCCGCTGTGGGCGTGCCGGTGCTGCGGGTCGACCGGCCGATGGCGGCCGCCGCGGTCGCCGCGGGGCCGCGGGTCATGGTCCTCGCCACGGTGCACAGCACGCTGGGCCCGACGGTCGCCCTCGTCGAGGACGAGGCCCGCCGCGCGGACCGTCCCGTCGACGTCCGGACATGGGTCGTCGAGGGCGCCTGGGAGCGTTTCGACGCCGGGGACCGGGAAGGGTGCGCCGCGCTGATCGCCGACGCGGTCGCCGCTGTGCGGGACGCCGACGTGGTGGTGCTGGCCCAGGCGTCCATGGCGGCCGCCGCCGACCGGGCCGCGACCGGCCTGCCGGTCCTGTCCAGCCCCCGGCCGGGTCTCGCCGCGGCCGCGCGGCAGTGCGGCCGTCCGGAATCTGTAACCCGTAACCCGGAATCCGTAACCCGTGACTCGTAGGGCGCACGCACCTAGGAGGGAGTTCGCATGGCACAGGACGACGAGGTCGTGCTCAGCCCCGAGGGCTGGGTGGCACGGCAGGCGCGCCAGTACGAGGAGTCCGGCGGCACGAAGGGGACCACGATGCAGGGCGCGCCCTGCCTGCTCCTCGACTACCGGGGGCGGCGTACCGGGCAGTGGCGCCGCACTGTGCTGATCTACGGGCGGGACGGCGACGACTACCTGATCGTCGCGTCCTACGGCGGCTCCGACCGCCACCCCCAGTGGTACCTCAACCTACGGGCCGAGCCCGAGGTCAGGCTGCGCGTCGGCCCCGAGCGGTTCACCGCGTACGCCGAGACCCTGTCGGCCGAGGAGAAGGCTCGGGTCTGGCCCGCTCTGGTCGGCCTCTTCGCCCCGTACGAGGGCTACCAGAGCCGGACGGCACGGGACATCCCCGTGGTGCGCCTGACCAGGGCGAAGCCCTGACGGACATGCTCCCGTTCCGCCGTAGTACACCCCCGAACGCGTGGGTTCGCCAGGCGCGGGAACGCGTGACGGGAGAGAGTGGACGGCGGGGCCGTTCCCGGCTCGCGTGCCGCGGCCCTCGACCCGTCGCCCTCCGTTTCGCTGGAGGAGTTCCCATGACTCACCCGTTCCCCGACCCGGTCCCGCCAGGGCCGACACCAGGGCCGGGGCCGGGCCCGGACCGTCCCGACCCCGGCCCGTTCCCGTCGCCCGTGCCCTCGCCCGAGCCCAGGCCCGCGCCGGAGCCGCCACCGTCACCGATCCCGGAGCCGCCGGGCCCCGGTCCGGCGCCCGAGCCCGAGCCGGGGCCCGCGGGGCCCTGAGGCCTGCCGGCCTCTAAGGCCCGCCGGTCCCTGGAGCCCGCCGGGGCGGCGGACCTAGGCGGTGACCTCGGACCGGTCGCCGCCCCACAGGGTGTGGAACGAGCCCGCGCGGTCGGTGCGCCGGTAGGTGTGCGCGCCGAAGAAGTCCCGCTGCCCCTGCGTGAGCGCCGCCGGGAGGCGCGCGGCGCGCAGCGCGTCGTAGTACGCCAGCGCCGCCGAGAAGCCCGGCGTCGGCACGCCCTGCTCGGTGGCCGCGACCAGCACCGCGCGCCAGTCGTCCTGCGCCGCGCCGATCTCCTCGGCGAAGCCCTTGTCAGAGAGCAGACTCGGCAGGTCGGCCCGCGTGTCGTAGGCCGCGCGGATACGGTCGAGGAACGCGGCCCGGATGATGCACCCGCCCCGCCAGATCGCGGCCACCGCGCCCAGGTCGATGTCCCAGCCGTACGTGTCGCTGCCCGCCTGGATCTCGTGGAACCCCTGCGTGTACGACACGATCTTGGACGCGTACAGCGCCTGCTCCACCTGGTCGGCGAACGCGGCCGCCTCGGTCTCGCCCAGCGGCGACGCGGACGGCCCCGCCAGACCCGTCGACGCCTCGCGCAGCGCGGTGTGCCCCGACAGCGAGCGTGCGAACACCGCCTCCGCGATGCCGGAGACCGGAACCCCGAGGTCGAGGGCGATCTGCACGGTCCAGCGGCCGGTGCCCTTCTGCTCCGCCTGGTCCTGCACCACGTCCACGAACGGCCTGCCCGTCGCGGCGTCCACATGGGACAGCACCTCGGCGGTGATCTCGATCAGGTAGGAGTCGAGGCGGCCGGTGTTCCAGGTGCGGAAGATGTCGGCGATCCGCGCGGGCGAGTAGCCCGCCACCTCGCGCAGCAGGTGATACGCCTCGGCGATCAGCTGCATGTCCGCGTACTCGATGCCGTTGTGCACCATCTTCACGAAGTGCCCCGCGCCGTCCGGGCCGCAGTGCGTCACGCATGGCGTGCCGTCGGCGGCCTTCGCGGAGATCTTCTCCAGCATCGGCCCGAGCGTGGCGTACGACTCGGCCGAGCCGCCCGGCATGACGCTCGGCCCGTGCAGCGCGCCCTCCTCGCCGCCGGACACCCCGGCGCCCACGAAGTGCAGGCCCCGCTCGCGCAGTTCGCGCTCGCGCCGCCTGGTGTCCGCGAAGTGCGCGTTGCCGCCGTCGATGATCATGTCCCCCGGCTCCAGGAGCGGGGCGAACTCACGGATCACCGCGTCCGTCGGCTCACCCGCCTTCACCATGATCACGAGTCGGCGCGGGCGCTCCAGCGCGGCGACGAACTCCGCGGCCGTCTCGGTGGCCACGAAATCGCCCTCCTGTCCGAACTCCTCGACGAGTGCGTGGGTCCTGGCCGCGGTGCGGTTGTGCACCGCGACGGTGTAGCCGTTGCGGGCGAAGTTGCGGGCGAGGTTGCGCCCCATGACCGCGAGGCCGGTGACGCCGATCTGCGCTGATGTGCTCATGCCTGTGGCTCCTGGGATCGGGATGACTTCGGGATGACTTGGGATCGGGATGGCTGGTGACGGCTGGTGCGGTGCCGCTGTCGCGGTGCCGCAAGTATGTCGTCACCGCGTCCGGCGTTTCCTGGGGGGCCGGTGTGGGGAAAGGGCTTTCATGGCCCTTTTCGATCTTCCTCTGGAGCAACTGCGCGACTACCGGCCCGAGTTCCCGGAGCCCGCCGACTTCGACCAGTTCTGGGCGAAGACGCTCGCCGAAGCCTCCCAGCACGACCTCGATCCGCGCTTCGAGCCCTTCGGCGTACCCCTGTCGGGGGTCGAGGTGTTCGACGTGACCTTCGCCGGGTACGGCGGCCACCCGGTCAAGGGCTGGCTGATCCTGCCCGCGGGGGCCCGCGAGCCGCTGCCCGCCGTCGTCGAGTACATCGGATACGGCAGCGGGCGCGGGCTGCCCCATATGCATCTGCTGTGGGCGGCGGCCGGGTTCGCGCACTTCGTCATGGACAACCGCGGCCAGGGCGCCGCCGGCTGGGCCACGGGCGAGACCCCGGACCCGGTCGGCAGCGGCCCCGCCCAGCCGGGCTTCCTGACCCGCGGCATCGAGGACCCGCACGACCACTACTACCGCCGCCTGTACACCGACGCCGTACGGGCCGTCGCGGCCGCCCGCGCGCACCCGCTGGTGGACGCCGGGCGGGTCGCCGTCGCCGGGGTCAGCCAGGGCGGCGGGCTGGCGATCGCCGTCGGCGGGCTCGTCCCCGACCTGGCGGCCGTCGCCCCCGACGTGCCGTTCCTCTGCGGCTTCCCGCGCGCCGCGACCCTCACGGACCGCTATCCGTACCGCGAGATCGGCGCGTATCTGAAGACCCGCAGGACCGGCGAAGAGCAGGTGTTCCGTACGCTCTCCTACTTCGACGGCGTGCACTTCGCGGCGCGTGGCCGCGCCCCCGCGCTGTTCTCCGTCGCGCTCGAGGACCAGACCTGCCCGCCGTCCACCGTCTTTGCGGCCTTCAACTCCTATGCCGCCCCCGACAAGTCCATCGAGGTGTACTCCTTCAACGACCACGAGGGCGGCGGAGTGTATCAGCAGCGAGCCCAACTTGCCTGGCTGCCGGGACGTTTGCTGGATGCGAGAGGCAACTGATCTTCTTCGCAGGGTAGTTGGCGGTGGCGGGCCCTTGTCATCGCCTGTTCGCAGCGGCTACTTTTGCCGCTTCCGACAGGTGTGTCTGTAGGGGGCTCCCATGGCCGTACGCGGTCGCCACCGCCGCTACCAACCGAGCAGGATCAACCGCGCTTCGCTCACCGTCACAGCGGGCGGGGCCGGAATGGCGCTTCCGCTGATAGGCGGCGGCTCCGCCCAGGCGGCCGACGTGGACACCTGGAACAAGGTCGCCGCCTGCGAGTCGACGAACGACTGGTCGATCAACACCGGCAACGGCTACTACGGCGGACTCCAGTTCAAGCAGTCCACGTGGGAGGAGTACGGCGGCCGGAGCTATGCGCCGCGCGCCGACCTGGCCACCAGGGACCAGCAGATAGCCGTCGCCGAGAAGGTGCTCGAGGGGCAGGGACCCGGCGCCTGGCCGGTGTGCTCGGTACGCGCCGGACTCGCCCAGGACGGCGACGCGCCCGACATCAGCCCCGGCGGGGGAGCCCGGCAGGCCGCGTCCGAGACCAAGTCGGAGGCCAAGACCAAGTCGGAGGCCAAGGCCCAGACCAGGCCCGAGGTGACGCCGCAGTCCCGCGCGGGCCTGGCCGAGACGTATACCGTCGTCCGGGGCGACAGCCTCTCCGGCATCGCCGCCGCCGAGCATGTCAGGGGCGGCTGGCAGCGCCTGTACGCGGCCAATCGCGAGGTCGTCGGCAGCGACCCGGACCTGATCATTCCGGGACAGCGGCTCGCCCTGCGTGCGAATGGCGCGCCACCGGCCGCGTCCCCCGCCCCACCGAAGCGGCAGCCGAAGCCCGCCCCGAAGCAGGAACGGCAGAAGCCGCAGCCGAAGCCACGGCAGGACCAAGAGCCCGAGCGGCAGCGGGACCAGAAGCCAGAGCAGAAGCCGGAGCGGAAGCGGGACCCGAAGCCGGAACAGAAACAGGAACAGGAACAGGAACAGGAACAGAAGCCCGAGCAGCGGCGGGAGCAGAAAGAACGGCAGACGGCGCCCCGGACCGAGTCCGTCAAGGCCAAGCCCGCCGCTTCCGGGCTGTCAGCCCCGGTCGCCGCGAGCCCCAGCACCCCGTACCGCGCCGCGGGCGGCTCCTGGGCCAGCGGCTACCACACCGGCGTCGACTTCGCCGTGCCCACCGGGACATCCGTGAAGTCGGTCGCTAAGGGCCGTGTGGTCTCGGCGGGTTGGGCGGGCGCGTACGGCTATCAGGTGGTGATCCGGCACGACGACGGCAAGTACAGCCAGTACGCGCACCTGTCGGCGCTCACCGTGAAGGCGGGCCAGCACATCGGCGCGGGCCAGCGCATCGCCCGCTCCGGCTCCACGGGCAACAGCACCGGGCCCCATCTGCATTTCGAGGTGCGGACAGGGCCCGGTTACGGCTCCGACGTCGATCCACTGGCCTATCTGCGCGCGGGTGGCGTCAGGATCTGAACCGCGTGCAGGGCGCGCGCAGCACGACCCAGTCCGGTGGGTCATCGAGGTGGCGCGGCTCCGCGCGCGGAGACCGCAGCGCCACGGCCGTGGCGGCGGGGGTAGCCGTGGGCGCGGTCATAGCGGTCTCGAAGGCGGGCCGGTCCAGCAGGTCCGCACTCCAGGGCTCCGTGCGCCAAGGCTCCGCGCTCCAAGGCTCTGTACCCCAGGACTCCGTGCCCCAGGGAGAGTCTCCCGGAGCCGCCGCCGGAGCGTCGGCCCGCCGCGGCCTCGGTACCGCGGGCGCGGTGGCCGGGGGCGTCGGGGGAGCCGGGTGATCCGCGCCCACCGGCCGGCCCTCCTGGCGGGGCTCGGTGGTCCCGATGCGCTCCGTCGTCAACAGGATCAGGCCGCCCGCCGCCACTGTCGCGCAGCCCAGCGCGAGCACCAGGCCCGCGGTGCCGTACCGCAGGGACTCCTGGAACAGCGTGAGGCCGACCACGGCGGCGATCGCCGGGTTCACCACGGTCACCGTCGCCAGCGGCGCCGCGAGGCCCGCGCCGCGGTACGAGGCCTGCGACAGCAGCACTCCCGCGATCGCCAGCACGCCGATCACCACGAGGCTGGGCAGCTGCCCGAGCAGCCCGCCGGTGCTCCAGTCGACCGCGACCGTCTTGGTGAACACCGAGGCGATGCCGAAGGCGGCACCGGCCCCACCGGCCAGCAGGACGCTGCGCACCACGGGGTGCCGGTGGACCGTACGGGCGGCCACCACGAGCGCCGCCAGCGCGCCGAAGGTGACGGCCGCCACCATGACCCGCTGCGCCCCGTCGAGCGAACTCGACCCGGCGTCGCCGACGAGTGCGAGCAGGCCCGCGAGCCCCGCGGTCGCCATCACCGCGCCGCGCCAGGCGGTGGCCCGCGCCCGGCGGCCCACGAGCAGGGCCGCCATGGGCAAGGCGAAGACGATGGTCAGCGCGCCCAGCGGCTGGACCAGGCTCAGCGGCCCGAGGGCCAGCGCGGCCACGTGCAGCACGGCCCCCACGCCGTTGAGCACGATCGCGACCCACCAGACCGGCCGGCGCAGCGGCGCGTACGGCTGGTCCGGCGAGGTCTCGGCGACACGTTCCTGCAGGATCGCCCCGCCCGCGTAGGCCACGGCGGAGACGAGGGAGAGCAACACGGAGACGGCGAGTGCGCTCATCGGGCACCCGCCGGGTCCTGCCGCGTACGGTCGGCTGTCATATCTCTACGATGACGCCTGGATCACCGCGCGTCGTCGTCCTCCAGGCGGCATTGGCTCCTACTGCCGATGGAGTACCCGGCGGCCCGTGTCGTCCCCAGGTCGACCCTCGCGGCAGCGCCGAAGTCAGGGACCGGCCCTGAAGGCCGGACATTTCGGGTGTGGTGCGGTGCGATGCAGTGAGAGGAGACGGTGAGACGGTGGCGGTGGACTTCGCTGAACTCGGGTCTGTGGGCGGGTTCTTCGCCCTGCGTACGGGAGTGCCGTCGCCCGGCGCCGTGCCCCTGGCGCGGGTGTACGCCGGGGACAGCGCGCCGCTCTCGGTGCGGGTGGCCAAGGTGCGGGCGGGCCTGCGGGCGCCCGAGGTCCGAGTCGCGGTGTCGGTGGCCCAGTTGGGGTTCGCCGCCAGGGTCTGGTCGGTGGCGCTGGGGTCGGCCGCGCTGTACGGCCTGCTCCCCGACCTCGATCCGGCGCGTCTGTGCTGGGACCCGGACGGCAGCAGCCCGGACGACCTGTGGCTCGACACGGCGCACGAGACGTACGCGGTGCGGACGCTGCCCGCCCGGCACCTCGCGTCGGTCGTCCTGGACGCCCATCTCGCCCCGCTCAGCGAGGCCCTGCGCCGCGAGTACCGCGTCTCGGAGCGGCTGCTGTGGGGCAACGCCGGTTCCGCCCTGGCCGGGGCAGCGCGCGAGGTGTTCCGGTGGGCGCACCCGCGCGGCCGCCCGGACGTCGCCGAACGCGCGCTCGCGCTGGCCGCCGAACTGCTGAGCCGCCCCGAGCTCCACACCACCGGCACCTTGACCGGCACGGCCTTCCGGCGGCGCAGCTGCTGCCTGTACTACCGCGTCCCCGGCGGCGGCCTGTGCGGCGACTGCTGCTTCAGCCAGCCTTGACCCGCACATAACGCTACGCGTTCGCTTCCTGCCTGGCCGTATTCGCCGTAGTCGCCGTGGTGAGCCGCCGATGCGGCCGGGACCTGAGCGGTTTGGCGTCGACACGCCCGGCTACGTAAAGTTCCCTCTTTGGAGACTTCACCGCGCGCGGGCGCGCACGATCGAGTACGAGGAACACAGCGATGACCGTGGCAGACGACAGCCAGGAGTTCGGTCCCGGAATCGACCCGGAGCGCCTGGCCGTCTGCCTCGGCGTACTCGAGGAGCTCGACAAGCTGGAGATCGACCACCCCGACGCGATCACCGTGCGCCGGGCCACCGCGGGCATCTACCGCACGGTCAAGCAGCGCCGCCGCCAGGAGCGCCGGGCCGCCAAGACCGCGCACGACCGCGCGGTGACCCACGCCACGGCCACCGGCTCCGCCGACCGCATCGACGACGAGACGCAGGGCCTGCTGCCGTCCTCGTCCGCAGTGGGGGAGATCGCCGGGATACTCCAGCGCCCGCGGTCCTGCTACATCTGCAAGACCCGGTACGTGGAGGTGGACGCCTTCTACCACCAGCTCTGCCAGAAGTGCGCCGCCGAGAACCGGGCCCGCCGCGACGCGCGCACCGACCTCACCGGCAAGCGCGCCCTGCTCACCGGCGGCCGCGCCAAGATCGGCATGTACATCGCGCTCCGGCTGCTCCGCGACGGCGCGCACACCACCATCACCACCCGCTTCCCGAGTGACGCGATCCGCCGCTTCAAGGCCATGGAGGACTCGGCCGACTGGCTCCACCGTCTGGAGGTCGTCGGCATCGACCTGCGCGATCCCGCCCAGGCCGTGGCACTGGCCGAGCAGGTCGCCGAGCAGGGGCCGCTCGACATCCTGATCAACAACGCGACACAGACCGTACGCCGACTGCCGTCCGCCTACGCCGCCCTGGTCGAGGGCGAGAGCGCCCCGCTGCCCGCCGGTGAACTCCCCGCCCACCACGTCATCGGCGCCTTCAACTCCGGCGCGGTCGACGGCCTCGCGGCCCTCCCCGCTGGCGTCACGGGCCTCGACGCGCAGAAGGTGGCCGACCTCGCGCTGGTCGCGGGCCACGCCAGCGTCGCCCGGCACCGCGACGGCACCGCCATCGACGCGGGCGGCCTGGTTCCGGACGTCGTCGACACCAACACCTGGGTACAGTCCATCGAGCAGATCTCCCCGGTGGAACTCCTCGAAACCCAGCTGTGCAACTACACAGCGCCGTTCATCCTGATCAGCAAGCTGCGATCGGCCATGGCCGCCGCCGCCGGGAAGGCGTCGAGCGGGCGGGCGTACATCGTCAACGTCTCGGCGATGGAAGGCGTGTTCAGCCGCGGCTACAAGGGCGCGGGACACCCGAACACCAATGCCGCGAAGGCCGCCATGAACATGGTGACGCGGACCAGCGGCCAGGAGATGTTCCAGACCGACGGCATCCTCATGACCTCGGTCGACACCGGCTGGATCACCGACGAGCGCCCGCACTACGACAAGCTGCGCCTCGCCGAAGAGGGCTTCCACGCCCCACTCGACCTCATCGACGGCGCGGCCCGCGTCTACGACCCGGTGGTGCGCGGCGAGGCGGGCGAGGACCTCTACGGCGTCTTCCTCAAGGACTACGCGCCCGCCGACTGGTAGTACCCGCCGACTGGTAGCCCCCGGCCCTGGCGGTTCACCGGGACGGCGCCACCAGCCCCGCCTCGTACGCCAGGATGACCAGGTGCACCCGGTCGCGGGCGTCGAGCTTGGCGAGCAAGCGGGTCAGATAGGTCTTGGCGGTGGCGACGCTGATGCTGAGCCGCTCGGCGATCTCGGTGTTGGACAGGCCGCTGCCGACCAGGGTCAGCACCTCACGTTCCCGGTCGGTGATGCCGTCAAGTCGCGCCGGGGGCGGGGGAGTCGCCGTGGGGCGACTGGTGAACTCCTTGATCAGCCTGCGGGTGACGCTCGGTGCGATGAGGGCGTCCCCGGCGGCGACGATCCGCACCGCGCCCAGGATGTCGTCCAGGGCCATGTCCTTGACGAGGAACCCGGACGCGCCCGCGTGCAGCGCCCCGTAGACGTAATCGTCGTCGTCGAAGGTGGTGAGGACGACGACGCGGGTGTCGCCCGTGCCGGTGGTGATCAGGCGGGTGGCCTCGATGCCGTCCATGCCGGGCATCCGGATGTCCATCACCACCACGTCGGGGGAGAGCTCACCGGTCAGCCGGACCGCCTCCGCGCCGTCGGCCGCCTCACCCGCCACCTCCACGTCCGTGGTCTCGGCGATGACCATCTGCAGGGCGGCGCGTACCAGGGGCTGGTCGTCGGCGAGTACGACACGGATGGTCATCCGGCTCCCGCCCCCGCTCCCGTGCCGACTTCCGCGCCCGCTTCCGTCCCGGTATCCGCCGTCGGCACGGGCAGTGTGGCCGTCACCAGGAAGCCGCCCTGCGGCAGCGAACCGGCGGTGAACGCGCCGTGCAGCAGGGCGACTCGCTCGCGCATGCCGACAAGGCCGTACCCGGTGTCCGTGCGGGTGCCGCCGCCCCGCCCCCGGTCGGAGACCGCCAGGACGAGTTCGTCGTCCCGGTACTCGATGCTCACCCGGCAGGCGCTGGTCCCCGAGTGCCGTACGACGTTGGTCACCGACTCCTGCACGATCCGGAATGCCGCGAGGTCGATGTCCGCGGGCAACGGGCGGCGCTCGCCCTGCCAGTCCACCTCCACGCGGACCCCGGCGGCCGTGGTAGTCGCGGCGAGCCGCTCGACGTCCGCCAGTCCGGCGGCCGGACGCAGCGGCGCCCCGGCCCGCACCAACTCCTGGCCCTGGACCTGGACCTGGCCTTGATCCTGGTCCGGGTCTGATCGTCCCTGTTCCTGGTCGGCCTGGCGCAGCGCGCCGAGCATCCGACGCAGCCCCGAGAGCGTCTCGCGCCCTGTCTTCTCCACGGTGAGCATCGCCTCGCGGGCCTTGGCCGGTCGGGTCTCGGCGATCCGGGCCGCGGCTCCGGCCTGCAGCGCGATGATGCCGATGCAGTGGGCCACGGTGTCGTGCATCTCGCGGGCGATCCGCAGCCGTTCGGCGGTGACGGCCTGGGCCGCGACCCGTGCGTGCAGCTCTTCGGTGTGGGCGCGGGCCTGGTGCACCGAGTTGCCGACGAGCCAGGCGATGATCACGGTGAGGGCCACGAACGGCTCGGGGGCGATGCCGGAGCCGTCGTCCCCCACGATCATCCGGACGACGAAGTACCCGAGGAGCGTGCCGAGTGCCACGGCGGCCGAAGCGAGCGAACTCCGCCGCGACCGGGTGGCCGCGATGTAGCACAGGGCGACGTCGGCGCCCAGGAACTGCGTGGGCGGAATCTCGTTCTGACGCCAGGCCAGCGTCGAGACGACCGTCCCGACGAGCACCAGGCCGTACGCCGCTGAGGGGCTGCGGCGCAGCCGCCGAGTGCCCGCCAGGACCAGCGCGAAGGCGATGGCGAGCAGCAGTTGGGCGCCGACCGAGTCCAGCCCGTCCCGCGGGTAGTTGTACGAGCGCTCCCGCTGCGGCGGCATCAGGACGTACTCGACGATGGGATGCACCGCCGCCGCGTACCACACCAGCGCGGTCCACAGGCCTGGCGGTATGCGCTTGAGCAGGGGCGGCGGCGGTGAGGCGGACATGCGGTGATCGTAACCGCGCGCGCGTATCCGGTCATCGGCCCGTGGCTGTACAACCAGGGTCGCCCCGCGGGCCGGAGATTGTCAGCACCGGTCCGACGACGGGCGGGCCGTGCGGCGGCACGGTGGTTCCCGTGATCGAAGTCAACGAACTCACCAAGCGATACGGCAGTACGACGGCCGTCAAGGACCTGACCTTCACCGTGCGGCCCGGCCGGGTTACCGGGTTCCTCGGACCCAACGGGGCCGGGAAGAGCACCACCCTGCGGATGATCCTCGGGCTGCACACGCCCACCAGCGGCACGGTCACCGTCGACGGCCGCCCCTTCCGTGACCGTCCGCGCGGTCTGCGCCACGTCGGCTCCCTGCTCGACGCGCACGAGGTGCACGGCGGGCGCGGCGCGGCCGCCCACCTGTTCGCCCTGGCCCGCGGCAACCGCATCCCGCGCCGCAGGGTCGATGAGGTGCTGCGGGAGGTCGGCCTCGCCGAGGCCGCCGGGCGCCGCGTCGGCGGGTTCTCCCTCGGCATGAAGCAGCGGCTCGGCATCGCGTCCGCGCTGCTCGGCGACCCGCCGGTGCTGCTCTTCGACGAACCGCTCAACGGCCTCGACCCGGAGGGCGTGAGGTGGGTGCGGGGCCTGTTCAGACGGCTGGCCGCCGAGGGCCGCACAGTGTTCGTCTCCAGCCATCTGATGTCCGAGATGGAGCACACCGCCGACGAGTTGGTGGTCATCGGCCGCGGCGAACTGATCGCGGCACAGAGCCTGGCCGACTTCTCGGCCCGTGGCGCCCGGCAGAGCGTCACGGTGGGCACGCCCGCGGCCACCGCCTTCGGGGACCTGCTGACAGCCGAGGGCGCGGCGGTCCACGCGGAGGGCGACCGGCTCACCGTGACCGGCCTGACCGCGGCCCGCGTCGGCGAGATCGCCCTGGCGCACCGGGTTCCGCTGCATCACCTCAGTGCCCGATCCGCGTCCCTGGAAGAGGCGTTCATGGAGCTCACGGCCGACAGCGTCCAGTACCTCGCAGGAGAATCCCGATGACCACGACCCCGCCGCACGTCCCGCGGATCGCCGAACCCCGTGCCCGCTTCGGCGACTTGGTCGCCGCCGAGTGGATCAAACTCCGGTCCCTGCGCTCGACCCCCATCGCGTTCGGGGCTGCCGCCGTGGCCGTCGTCGCGTTCAACGCAGGCACCGCGTACGACACGTACAAGTACTGGACGGGGCGGGACGCGGCGGACCGGGCCGAGTTCATCCGGGACGGCATCCCGCTCCAGGAGGCCTTCACCGCGAACGCCGCCATGGTCATGATGCTCGCGCTCGGCGTCATCGGCGCGCTCACGATCGTCGGGGAGTACAGCACGGGCACCATGCGCACGACGTTCGCGGCGGTCCCGGCCCGCCGCTCGGTGCTGGCGGCCAAGGCGGTCGTCGTCGCGGCGGTCACCACCGTCTGCGGCGCGTGCGTCGCGGTGACCTCGTTCGCGCTGACCCAGACGATCCTCGACGGCCGGGGCCTTGGGGTGTCCCCGGACCACCCCGGCGCCCTGCGCGTCGTCGTGGCGTCCGCGCTCTTGGCGCCGGTGTGCGCGCTGACCGGCCTGGCCATCGGGGTCCTCATCCGGCGGACCGCGGCCACGATGATCGCCACCGTGGTCGTGATCCTCGTCCTGCCCGCGGTGCTCGGCGACGACCGCCACTGGTCGGCGGTCGTCACGCACGCCCTGCCGTACCACGCCTGGGCGCGCCTCGTCGCGGTCGACTCCACTCCGCCGGGCCCCTTCCCGTGGACCACCGGCGGAGCCTGGACGGTCTACGCGCTGTGGGCGCTCGGCGCGACCGCGCTGGCCGTCACCGGCGTGCACCGACGCGATCAGTGAGCGAGGCGCGGGCCGGGCCGGGAGCCGTGCCGCCGTGTGCGGCGTCGGCCACCAGCTCCAGTACGGGGCGCCAGTCCTCCATGATCCCCGCGTTGAGTCCGGCCACCCTGGCCCCGGCGACGGCCTGGCGCAGGGTCGCCGCGTCCTCGGCGGCCGGGGAGTCGGCGAAGCCCGTGCCGGGCGGCTGGGCGTGCAGGCGGATCAGGGCCGCCACGCGTGCGCCGAGCAGAGGGCGGACCGCGTCCGCGGCGCGCTCGGCGTGGCCGGGCGGGTCGGGTGACGGCAGCACCTGGCCGATGGCCTGGAGCAGACCGGCGAGCTGTAGTTCCTTGTCGCTGGGGTGTGAGCGGCGCAGCAGCGCCGCGGTCTGGAGGGCGTGCTCATGCAGGTCGACCGGGTGGTGCTCGTCGTTCGGGGTGCCCCACGCGCCTCGGCAGGCGTGCAGCAGATCCATCAGTTCGTCGACGTCGCGCAGCTCCACGCGTCACTCCCTCCGCGTCCCCATGCCGGTGCACGGCAGCCCACCATGGGCGAGTGAACGCGAGGCGACGAGGACGGGGCGGGTGAGTTTTCGGCCCTATCGAGCGCGGGGCCGCTCATTTGGTTACTCTGTAGCGGACGGACAGCCGAATTCGGGTCCCACCCATACCCACGGTCCGTTCTGGGGCAAGCCGGCCACCACGGTGAAGTCCCGCGCAAGTTACCGGAGCCACAGTGTCCGAACTGCATGTGATTCACCCCTCGGGGCGCTGGACCGGTAGCGGCAGGCCGTGTCGGTGCGTCCGGGGGTTACACGACACCTAAGGAGTGCGCGGTGACACCAGAGAAGACGAAGAGCGAGCAGCGTCCGAAGGAACACGGGGAGCGCGGCGGCCGCGGGGCCGAGCGCGTGGGCAGCCTGGAGGTGTGGTCCCGGTCGGCGCCGATCCGGCTGGCGGGCTACGAGGACGACCTCGCGGAGCCGCACATCCTGCCGAGTGTGGACTGAAACACGGGGAAAGGGGAGCGCCCCGCCGCAGAAGCGCGGCGGGGCATGTCGTACACGCGTAGCGCGAGGGGGTGCGGCACCCCCTCGCGGCTCGGTGAGCTGTGCGGCTCGGACAGCCGTGGGCCTCGCGCAGTCGTAGGCCCCCGCATGGCTGTCGGCCGCGCGTGCGTAGTCGTGAGTCAGTCGGCCCTGGCGCGGTTCAGCGGCCTACCGGATCGCCGTGCGCGCCGTCGCCGCGCACCATGAGGGCCAGATGACCGCCCTCGTCCAAAGGCGTCGGCACTGTCAGCACCTCCTGTTCGTCCAGGTGTTCGCTGTTCACGAGGCAGATCTCGCCGTGTCCGCCTCGGGTGACCGCGACCAGCGGTCCGCCGGGCGACGCGGCGATCGCCCTCCGCTGTACCCCGTCCCACGGCGTGCCGCCCGGCTTCGGCGCGCCGTCCATCGCGGGCAGCGGTATCCGGGCCGTCACGGCCGGGTCGGCGGCGTCGAGCAGGATCAGTTCGTCGCCGTCGGGGTGCACGCGCGCGTACGCCACCCGCCGCGCGGCGACCGCCAGCCGGAACACCAGTCCCGGACCGAGGTCTAGGCGACCGGTGCGGCCGCTGTCCAGGCGGTGCCACCAGGCGTGGTTGGTCCAGTCGGGCCACGCGTCCGGCGCCGGGGGGCCGCCGCGTACGCAGGACCACAGGGTGCGCCGCACCGGGTCGAGCCGCAGATAGTAGCCGCGCCCCGGCCCGCCCCAACCCAGCGGCTCCTCCGCGACCAGAGCGCCGTCCGGCGTGATCCGGGCCCGGTGCACGCCGTCGCCGGTCGCCGCGAACAGCCGTCCGTGCAGCGGGTCCTGGGCGTCGCCGTGCCCGTCGCCGGGCAGCGGCAGCGTGGCGTACGGCGCTACCGGCGGGCAGGCGGGCGCGGCCGCCAGCAGCTCGCTGTGCCGGTAGGCCGCCAGCGCACCCGGCTCGCGGTGGCGCAGGACCACGCGCGGGTCGTCGGCGCCGAGCACGGTGACGCCCGGCTCGCCCGTCCTGGTGCGTACCCGGACGGCGCTCGGTCCGCCGGACGCGGCCAGGTCGACGACCGTCAGCAGATCGCTCCAGGCCTCCCAGTTGCGGCCGAGTCCGGTGCTCACGGCGAGCCGCCGTCCGCCGGGGTCGCCCGCCAGATGCTCCGCGGGCACGGCCACCGCGGTGACTGACTCCACTGGCTCCTCTGGCTCATCGGCGAACGGCGCGAGCACCACCAGCTCGCCCGCCCGGTCGTCCACGAATGCGGCGCGGTCTCCGGGCAGCGCGAGGAAGCCCGCGTGCTCGGCGAGGTGGCGGCCCTCTAGGCGAGCCGTCGTACGCCCGTTCGGCAGGCTCAGCAGATGGACGGCTCCCGCGACTTGGTCGGCTACCAGGAGGCGGCAGGGCGGGGGAGCGGAGGGGCTGGTCGGTGCGTTCACGGCGGGTGCTCCTTGCGGCTGCGTGGACGGCGGACTTGATTTGGTAATGATTATCATGTCTAAATGAGGCTCCTCGGGGGGACCGCCGGAGCGCCCCTCCGCGCCCTGCGCGTCCGCGCGTACCGGTGCCCGCACTTCCGCCCGCGCTCCGGGACACGAGAACGAAAGAGCCGCCGATGCCGCGCACCTCGATCAAGCGCGTACGCCGCTGGGCCGCAGCCGCCGTCCTGGGAGCACTTCTGACAGGCTGTGGAACCACCGGTCAGTCCACCGACAGCGGCGGCGACGCCGACAAGGCAGGCGCCGCTGGTGCGACGTCGCCCGCGAGCGTCCAGCCGGTGAAGCCCGCGCGCGCCATCACCGATGTCAAGGGCTTCAAGGTCAGCACCGACAAGGAGCCGCGGCGGATCGTCTGCCTGGTGGCCCTCTGCGACGACATGCTGACCGAGCTCGGCCTGAAGCCGGTCGCCACCAACTCCGCGCTGCTCGCCCATGACGCCTTCCTCGGGGAGAAGGAGGCGGCGAAGATCCCGGTGATCCCCGGCGGTTTCCTCAGCCCCGAGGTGGAGGCGATCCTCTCCCACAAGCCGGACCTGGTCATCGGACTGGGGGACACCCACGGCAAGCTGGCCCCGGCGCTCAAGGGCGCCACGGTCTTCTGGCCCGTGCAGCCGGAGTCCTGGGAGGACAGCGTCGCCTACCAGCGCGACCTGGCCGCGCTGACCGGGCGCGGCGAGCAGGCCGTCGCCGCAGAGAAGAAGTTCCGTACGAAACTCGCGGCCGCCGAGGCGGACAAGAGCGACAAGACCGCGCTCGTCATCTTCGGCAGCGACGAGAACTTCGGCGTCGCGACGCCCGGCACGGACGTCGCCGCGGGGCTCTTCCCGAAGATCGCCGACTACCCGTGGAAGAGCCGCGGCATCGACGGTACGTACAGCCTTGAGGAGATCATCGCGCGTGACGTCGACGTCCTCTTCGTCGAGACGCTCTCCTTCGGCGAGCCCGACGGGCAGCTGTCCGACAAGCTCGCCAAGAACCCGCTGTGGAAGCGGATTCCCGCGGTCCAGAACGATCGGGTGATTGAGGTCGACCCGGATGTCTGGGCGAAGGGGCGCGGTACGCGCTCGCTGTCGATCGTCCTCGACGAGGCGACGGCCGCGCTCAAGTGAGCCGCCGGCCCCATGCCCTGACCCTGTCACTGGGCACGCTGGTGCTGGGGATAGCGCTCTGCGCGCTGTGCCTGGGCACGCCCGCGGTGCCGCCGCACCGGCTGCTCGACGGGGGTGTGCAGGGCGTGATCGTCGCGGAACTCCGGCTGCCCCGGCTGGTGTTGGCCCTGGTCGCCGGGGCCTGTCTGGGGGCCGCGGGGCTGGTGCTCCAGGAGGCGCTGCGCAATCCGCTCGCGGTGCCGGAGATGCTGGGCGTGTCCTCGGGCGCCGCACTGGGGGTCGCCGCGCCGCTGGTGCTCGCGCTGGCGATCCCGGCCGCCGTGCAGCCGCTCCTCGCGATCGGGGGAGCGGCGCTCGGCGGGGGGCTCACGCTGCTGGCCGCCGGATTCGGGCGGAGCCCGTCCGCCGTGCTGCTGACCGGGGCGGCGGTGGCGGCGGCGCTCCAAGCCGCCCTGCTGGTCCTGATGGTGATGGCCGATCAGCTCGACCTTCAGCTCATCTACCGCTATCTGCTGGGCAGCCTGTCCGCCCGGACCTGGGAGGACGTCACGGGCCTGTGGCCCTGGCTGCTGATCGCGCTGCCCGCGCTCGTGCTGTGCGCGCCGGTACTCGCCGTCCTGCGGCTCGGCGACGACGACGCACAGGCGTTGGGCGTGCGGGTGCACCGCGCCCGGACCGCGGCGCTCGCGGTCGCCGTGGTGCTGATCGCGCCGGTCGTCGCGGTGTGCGGCCCGGTCGCCTGGGTCGGCTTCCTCGCGCCGCACCTGGCGCGGCGGCTGAGACCCGACGCGAACGCGGTGGGCTGGCTGCCGTGGTCGGCGGCGTGCGGCGCGACGGTGGTGGCGCTCGCCGACCTCCCCGCCCGGCTGGCCCTGGCCCCGACCGAGACACCGGTCGGGGCGTGGACGGCGCTGCTCGGCGTACCGGCCGGGGTGGTGCTGCTGCGGACCCGTACCCGCGCGCCGGTACGGAAGCCGTCGCGCGAGCGGGGCCGGACGGCGGCACGCCGTACGGAGGAACTGGTCGAGGGGGGAGTGTCGTGAGGGGGACTGGCGGCGAGGCGGGGCCGGACGGCGACGCGCGGTCGCCCGGTGCGGTCGGCGGCGCGAACGCCCGGGGAACGGTGCCAGCGGATCGTGCGGTGCCGGGTGCCGAGGAGGCGGGGTCGACGAGAAGGGTGCGCGCCGCCGACGGCGGCGCGCGGATGCCTGGCGGTCCGCGTGCCGGGGGTACGGCGCTGTCCGGCCCCTCGGCGCAGAGCTCCGGCTGTTCGGCGCGGGCGGTCGGCGGCCCGCCCGTCGCCGATCAGGCGGAACCCGCGGGTGACGCGCGGGTCGACAGCGATGCGTCGAGCGGCGACGGGGCGGGGGGCCCGCACGGTGCGCGGAGCGCCGCCGGGTCCCCGTCGGCGCGGGGCCCGCGGGACACCGGTCAGCTCCCCGCGGCCGGAGGCCCGCGGGGCTCTGATCAGGCGGAGCCCGCGGGGCGCGGGCGGGCGGACGGCGGGGTGCCCGGTGCGGACGGCGGGGCGCCTGGTGCTGACGGCGAGCGGGCCGAGCGCCGGGGGCGGGGCGCTGACCGCGGGCGCGGCGACCGTGAGGTCCGGGGGGCCGAGCGATCCGCGCGGGGCGCCGCTGGCGTGAGCGTCACGCGGCGCATGGCGGCCGTCGCGGGGTTGTTGCTGGTCGCCATGGTGGCCGAGCTGCTGGCTGGGCGGGCCGTGTCGCCCGGCGAGGTGTGGCAGGTGGTACTCGGCGGCGGGGATGACACCGCGCGGCACATCGTGCTGCGGCTGCGGCTGCCCCGCATGCTGGTGGCGTCGGTCGCCGGGGCCTGTCTGGGACTCGCCGGGCTCGTGTTGCAGTCCGCGCTGCGCAACCCGCTGGCCGGACCCGAGGTCACCGGGGTCACACCGGGCGCCGTCCTGGGAGCCGTCGCGGCCACCGGGCTCGGGCTCGCCGGGTGGGAGTCGCCCGCCGCCGTCGTCGCGGCCGCCTGCGCGGGCGGGTTCGCCGGGGCCGGGCTGCTGTGGGCGCTGGCCGGACGGGACCGCGGTGACCCGGAACAGACCGCCGTGCACGGCGTCCTGGTCTCCGCGGTGCTCGCCGGGCTGACCGCGATGGTGCTCCTGGTGGCCCCCGGCGAACTGGGCAGCGTCGTGCAGTGGTTGGTCGGCTCCGTCGAGGGCCGGGTCTGGGAGCACTGGCACCTGCTCTGGCCCTGGGCCCTGTGCTGGACCGTGGCGGCCTGCGCGCTCGCCGCGCCGCTGACCCTGCTGCGCTGCGGGGACGAACAGGCCACGGCGGCCGGGCTCGTGACCGGCAGGGCCCGCGCGCTCGCGCTGGTGTGCGCGGTCGCGCTGACCGCGGGCGCGGTGTCCGTGGTCGGCGCGCTCGGCTTCGTAGGGCTGCTCGTGCCGCATATCGCGCTCGCGCTGTTCGGCGCTGACCTGCGGCTCGGGCTGCCGGGCGCCGCGCTGCTCGGCGCGACCGTGGTGTGCGGCGCCGACGCCGTGGCGCAGAGCGCGTCGCGGCTGCTCGCCGTGGCGTGGGACACGGACCGGCTGACCCTGCCCACCGGGGCCGTGACGACCTTCGCGGGGGCGGTGCTGCTGCTGGTGGTGGTACGCCGGGTGCCCCTGTCGCGCTCCTGAAGCCCGGTCAGCGACCAGCCGATTCCTACCAGCCGATGAGGACACAGTTATGACGCGATCCGCCGGACCCCGTACGCGGGAGAGCCAGGAACCGCGGACGGCTCCCGCGCCCCCGCCCGAGCCAGCGCACATCAAGGACGCCATCACCGTCGAAGGGGTGCGCTTCGGCTATCCGGGGCGATCCGTGCTCGACGGAGTCGATCTACGGGTCGCCCAGGGCGAGTTGGTGGCTCTGGTCGGACTGAACGGCTGCGGCAAGAGCACCCTGCTCAGGCTCGCGGCCGGACTGCTGCGCCCCGGCGAAGGGCGCGTCCTGCTCGGCGGCGACGACCTCGCCCGCCTCTCTCGGCGCGCCGCCGCCCGGCGCGTCGCCCTGCTGCACCAGTCCGCGCCGCCGGTGCCCGGCATGACCGTACGTCAACTGGTGCGGCAGGGCAGATACGCGGCCCGTGGCCCGCTCGGCATGCTCCGCGAGGGCGACGACGCGACCTGCCGCCGCGCCCTCACGGACGCGGGAGTCGCCGACTGGGCGGCGCGCGGCGTCGACACGCTGTCCGGCGGCGAACGCCAGCGGGTGCGGCTGGCGATGGCGCTGGCCCAGGACACGCCCGTACTGCTCCTGGACGAGCCGACCACGTACCTGGACCTGCGACACCAACTGGAGGTCCTGCAAACCGTGGTGCGGCTGCGTCAGGAGCGGGCGCTGACCGTGGTGATGGTGCTGCACGACCTCGCGCACGCGGCCCGGTTCGCCGAGCGGATCGTGGCGCTGCGCGGGGGGCGGGTGGCCGCGGACGGGCCGCCCGACGAGGTGGTGACGCCGGGGCTGCTGGCCGAAGTGCTCGGCGTGGCGGGGCGAGTTGGGCGTGACCCGGAGGGCGGCTGGCCGGTGTGTTACCCAGATCACCCTCTATCGATTGACACATGATAATCATTTTCAGTTAGTGTCTGCGGTGTGGCCCGGCCGGAACCGCCACACCCGTCGCAACATCAACAGAAAGGTTCAACTCATGGACCAGGAAAAGGTGTTCACCCCGATCGCTGAGCAGGGTCAGCTGGCGCACCTCTCCGCGACCCACTCCAACGCCCTCGTCGAGAACCCCTTCGACGACGGCGAGGAGTAAGTCCGACCCAGGGCCCGCCCGGAACGCTTCTTTCGGGCGGGCCCGCCTCGTCCCCGTCCTCGTCCTCGTCCCTGCCCCTGTCCTTGTCCCTGTTCAGCCCGCAACGCCTTGGAGACACCTGACATGACGCGCAGTCACCTCGCCCCCGGAGTGAGCCTCGTCGACGTGCCGGACGGCGGGTTCGCGGTACGCACGCCGGAGGGTGAGTTTCTGCGGGTCGACACCGGCGCGGTGCCGGAGGAACGGCTTCGGAACCGGCTCACGGGTGCCACCCAGGAGCAGGACGATGCCGAACTCGCCGCACTAATCGGGGCGTTCGAGGGCGCTGGCTATCTGGTGGCCGACCCGTCGGGCCGAGGCGGCACCATGCCCCGCTGGCCGCTCGACCGGCGCCCGGTCCTGCTGACCGGTGCGCCCGCCCTTACCGAACCCCTCGCGGCCCTGCTCACCGCGAGCGGAGCCGAGCCGCGCACCGGCGCCCCCGAAGAGGCCGCCGCGGCGACGGACGCCGATGTCGCGGCCGTCGTCTGGTGTCTCGACGAGCCGGTTCCGCCCGGTCTGTGGGACGCCGCCGACCGGCTGCCCGAACGGGGCGTGGGGTGGCTGCGCTGCCACCGCGAGGGGTTTCAGGTGTGGCTCGAACCTCTCGCCGCCGCACCCGGCGACGTGACCGCCGCCCACGTCCGGGCCCGCCGTCTGGCCGCGACCCCGGCGCACCGGCAGCTCGCCGCGTACTGGGAGCGGGGGCGCCGCACCGATGGCGCGTTCCAGCCAACAGCCGTGCATCGCCAGCTGGTTGCCGCCCACCTCGCGGCCGACCTCGCCGCATGGGCGCACGGCGACCCCGCCAGGCGTCGGCTGCGTCGTATCGACCTGCGCCAGGTGACCGTCAGCGACCACCCTGTGCTGCCCGTGCCCGACGTCGCGCCCCTGCCCGCGCCGCCCGCCTCGTGAACACCCACCTTGCGAATGACCCTCTCATGAACACCAGTTGCCTGACCGCTCCGGACGGAACCCGGCTCGCGACCGACCTCCTGCTGCCCGACGGCGCGGGCCCCTTCCCCGCCGTGCTGATCCGCACCCCGTACGACCGGCTGCGCCACCGGGCCGAGTTGCGCGGCTGGGCCGCCCGCGGCTTCGCCGCACTCGCCCAGGACGTACGCGGACGGCACGCCTCACACGGGAGCTGGCGCCCCTACCAGAGCGAGGGCGGTGACGGGGCCGCCGCGCTGGCGTGGATCCGTCGGCAGCCCTGGTCGGACGGGCGGGTGGTGGCGTACGGCGCCTCGTACGCGGCGCACTGCGCCCTCGCGACCGTGCCGGGCGGCGGGCCGCCTCCCGACGCCGTCATCGCCGCCGTGCCCGCGCTCGGGCCCGCCGAGACCGCGCGCGAGGAGACCGGCCCCGAGCGGCTGTTCGCGCGGGCCGGATGGTGGGCCGCGCACGGCGACCGGCGCACATCCGACGAGGCCGCGTTCACCAAGGCGCTGGTCGACGACCCCACACTCCTCGAACACCTTCCCGTACGCGACCTGCCCAGCCGGCTGGGCCGCGAACTCCCCTCCTGGGCAGGCCTGTGGAGCCACCGGCAGCGCTACACGCCGCCCGCCGCGGCGCACGGCGTTCCCCTGCTCGCCGTCGGCGGCGCCCACGACCCGTTCACCGACGACACCCTGCGGCTCTGGCGCGACTGGCCAGGATCGGCCCGGCTGCTGCTCGGGCCCTGGGGGCACGGCCTCACCGCGCAACCCGGCGGCGACGCGGGGGCGGCGCACCGGCTGCGTCTCGGTGAGCTGTACGCGGCCTGGGCGCGCGCCGCGCTGGACGGGGCGCTGGCTACCGGGCGCGGGGGAGCGGTCGCACTCGGCGGAAGTGAACTCTGGCTCTCCGCAGACGAGTTGTCGAAAGTCTCCGCGGACGCCGCAGACGCCGCAGACGCCGCAGACGCCGCAGACGCCGAAGCCGTCGCAGTCACGACAGCCTCTGCCGCGTGGGCCGAGTCGGGCGCAGCCGCCGCGTATCCGCTCGACGGGATGCGGCTGCTGCGCGGGCCCGCCTTCCGGGCCGACCCCGAGCGTCCGGTGCGCTCCGACGGCCTGGAGGTCCCCAGGGACGGCCCCGCCGACCGCTGCCTGCTGGTCACCGCACCGCTGCCCCGCCCGCTCGACCTGCTCGGCCCGGCCGAGGCGGGCCTGCGGGCCACGGCCGACGCGGCCTGCGCCGACTGGGTCGTACGACTCGTCGTGCTCGCCGCCGACGGCAGGGCGGAGCCACTGGCCACCGGAGTCGTACGCCGCACGCGGCGCGGCGCGGACGACGTCGTCGTCCCGCTCGGCCACATCGCCCGGCGGCTGCCCGCGGGCGCCCGGCTGCGCCTGGAGATCGCCGGGCATCACTTCCCCGCCCACGCCCGCAACCCGCACACCGGCGCCGACCCGCTGACCGCCACCCGGCTGCTCGCCTCCGAGCGATCCGTCGACCTCACGGCCAGCGTCCTGCGGCTCCCCGTCGCGCCACCCCGCAACCTCACCCACGCCGTCCACCCCCACCAGGAGATATGCCGATGACCACGCTGCCGCTCGACGCGCTCGTGGACCCCGTCTGTGGAATCGTCCGCCGAGTCGCCCCGGTCGAGCACCCCAGCGGCGCCCCGGCCCGCTACACCGCGATGACCGCCGACGTGGCCGACGCGCGGCGGCTCGGTCTGTGGCCCGCCGACCGGGTCGCGCTCGGCACCACCTTCGGTGACCCCGAGGGCGCTCGGATCGCCGCGATCGCCGAGGCCGTCGAACGCTACTGCGGCAACCGGGTGCCGCCACCCGGCCACCCGGACGCGCCGCTGCGCGCCACGGCCGCCGAACTCGCCGAGAGAGGGCTGCGGTTGTACGGACCCGACGAGCTTCCGCGCTATGCCGACTGGCAGTACGACAGGCAGCGCTTCCCGTATCGCCGACTCGCCGCGGACACTCCGGCGCTGTGGGCGCGCGGCCGCGAGCTGACCAAGGGCGGCGCGGGGGAGGAGTGCTGGGCGCCGGTCGCGCTCACCCACCTCAACTGGCGGCAGGGACCGCTGCGTTCGCTGCCGCGCACCCACCACCTGAACTATGCCGGTATCGCGACCGGACAGGGGCTGGAC
Source organism: Streptomyces sp. O3 (assembly GCF_054788135.1). Lineage (NCBI taxonomy): Bacteria > Bacillati > Actinomycetota > Actinomycetes > Kitasatosporales > Streptomycetaceae > Streptomyces > Streptomyces sp. O3. Next base: position 84,701 of record NZ_JBTVYK010000013.1, on the reverse strand, counting down.
GACGCGGTCGAACGCGGGCTGCTCGAAGTCGTCGAACGGGACGCCCTCGAACTGTGGTGGCATCTCGACGGACCGACCCGCGGGATCGACCCGGCGAGCGTGCCCGGACTGACGGCCGACCTCGCCGGGTGCGGCCTCGACGTGTGGATCGTCGAGATGCCGTCCGAGTTCGCGCCGTGCATGGCGGCGCTGGTCCGCGATCCGGTACGGGGGCTGTACGCCGCCGGGTTCGCCTGCCGGTACGACCCCGCCGAAGCGGCCCGTAAGGCGGTGCTCGAGGCCGTCCACACCTGGGTGTTCACGCAAGGGCTCACCGGCCCCGACGGATGGGTGTTCCGGGCCGTCGAAGCCGGGATGCTGGCCCGTGGCCTCTATCTCGACCATCGCGACGACCTGCGCTACCTCGACGACTGCGGCAAGGACTTCGCGGCGGTACGGGACCTGGGCGCGCATGTCCAGGTCTGGCTCGACCAGCGGCTGGCCCCGCTCGCCCGGCGCTTCACCGACCCGGCCGGGGGCGTGGTGGGCGTCGACGCGGTCGTGTCCGGCAGCCGCGCGTCCCTGGACGCGGCCCTCGCGGACGGCGGCCACCGCGTACTGACCTTCGACCTGACGACCGAGGACGTCGCCGAGACCCCGCTGCGGGTCGCGCGCGTCCTGGTCTCCGACCTCATACCCAACGCTCCGGCGGCCTTCGCCTACCTGGGCAGCCCACGGTTCGGCGACGCGGCGCTCGCGCGCGGCTGGCGTGCCGAAGTCCCCGTTGCGCCGGGTGATTTCACGCTCGCTCCGCCGCCGCATATGTGAGCGGCCGCCTGATGCCGACGAACGAAGGTCCGCCGATGTCCGACCCTGGCCCCCGCACCGCGAGTGACTCGCGCGCCGCGGGACCCCGCCCGACCGCCTGCGGCGCGTCGCGGGCCGAGTCGCTCCGGGCCGCGCTCGCCCGCGCGAGGTCCACCGAGCGGCCGGGCCCCGACACCTCAGCGGGGCCGGCGGTCAGCCGCTGGAGCGGCCCCGTAGTGCCGCTGCCCACCGCGGACCCGGACCCGGACCTGGATCTGGGACAGGTGCTGACCCGGTCGTTGGCCGCCGTCGACGAGGCCGGGCGGCTGCGCCCGGCGCCGTCCGCTGGGGCTCTGCACCCGGTGAACGCTCACGTTCTGGCCGGACCCGGTTGCCGCGTACCACCCGGCCGGTACGCGTACGACCCCATCGCGCACTGCCTGCGCGGGCGCGGCCCGGCCCCCGGCGACGTGCCCGCCGGAGCGCTGGTCGTCCTCACCGTCACCGTGCGGCGGACGGCCTCCCACTACGCGCACCGCGCCTGGCCGATGGTCCTGCTGGACACGGGCCACGCGGTGGCCGCACTCCTGCTCGCCGGAGCGAACCGCTACAGCATCGACGCCGCCGCGGCACCGCTGTCCGCCGCGGCACGGCTGCCCACGCCAGGGGGGCCACGTGACGAGTGGCCGGACGCCGCCGTCGAACACCCCTTCGCCGCTGTGCATTTCGCGCCTCCGGGCGCGGCGGGCGATCCTGGCGAGGCGCTGCTGTGTGCCTGGGCGGCGGCTGACGCGAACGCCGATTCCGCGAACGCCGATTCCGCGAACGACGCCGTGCCGGTGCACGCTCAAGGCGCATCGCGCGCGTGTGAGTCCGACGCTCTCGTCGCGGACGCGGCGAGGGACGAGGGGGAACGCGTACTCGACCTGCTTGGCGCGGGGGCAGGAGGCGGCGGCACCTGGGAGCGCCCCCCGGACCTGCCGCCGCCGCTGGGACCGGTCGCGGACAGCGGCGACACCCGTGCCGCCGCGTGGACGCGGGGCGGCCTGCCCCGGCCGCGCACCCTGGAAGCCGCCGTCGCCCGCCGCAGCGCCGAGCCGCCGCTGCCTGGAGTCCCCGAGCCTGGGGAACTGGCGGCCTTGCTGGTAGCCGCGACCGCGTCCGGGCAGGGCGCGACGCGGTGGTGTCTGGCCGTCGGCGGGCGCCGCGCCGGGCTGTTGCGGCTGGCCCCCGACGGGCGTGAGCTGGTCACCCTCGCCCGCGGTGACGCCCGCGCCACGCTCGCCGTGTGGGCCGCCCGGCAGGGCTGGCTGGCCGAGTGCGGCGCCGTGCTGCTGGCGTACGGCTGCCCGAGCGACGCCCCGGCCGCGCGGATACGCCGCGAGCATCTCGCGGCCGGTATCGGCGTCGGACTCGCCCAGGTCACCGCGACCGCGCTGGGGCTGCGCTCACGCCCCGTCGGGTCCTGGCAGGGCGCCGACATCGGCGCCGCGCTCGGCGGACCCGCCGCCCAGGACTGGATCATCCATGGACTCGCTGTCGGAAGAGGCCGCACCCCATGATGCTGCACCGCGAACTGCTCACCGCGGCCCGCACCGTACGCCGCCCGCTCGCCACCGCCACCGCGCTGCTCGCCGCCGTGACCGCGACCCATATCGCCCAGGCCGTGCTCCTGGCCCTGGCGCTCGCCGCACTCGCCCGAGGCGCCACCGGCGAACTGCCCGCCCTGCTCGGCGCGGTGCTGGCCGTGGTCGTGCTGCGGTTCTGGCTCGGGCGGCTGCAGCGCCGGGTCGCCGTACGCGCCGGGGCGCTGGCCCGCGTGCGGCTGCGGGACGCCCTCCTGGAGCGGCTCGGACGGCTGGGCCCCGCCTTCCTGACGACCTCCAGAGCAGGCGCGGTACGGGCCACCCTGGTCGACGGCGTGGAAGGCGTCGACGCGTATCTCTCCCGCTATCTCCCGCAGTTGGCCGTCACTTGCGCGGCGCCGCCGCTGCTGCTCGTCCCCCTCGGTGTGCTCCAGCCCTACGCGCTGCTCGCGCTGATACCCGCGCTGGCACTCGCGCTGCTGGCGCCCCGCTGGTGGGACCGGCTGCTCGCCCGCCGCGGCCAGGAGCACTGGGACTCGTACGAGGACCTGGCCGCCGACTATCTGGAGGCGCTCCAGGGCATGCCCGCGCTGCGCGCGGCGGGCGCCGTCGGCCGTACTCGGGAGCGCCTGGAGCGGCGCTCGGCCGCTCTGCACCGCGCCACCGTGGCCAAACTCCGGGTCTCCCTCGTCGACACCGGGCTCACCGACCTCGCCGTACAGGGCGGCACCGTGGCCGCCGCGACGCTGGCCGCCGTGTCCGCGGCGGGCGGGCACACCGCGCCCACCGGGACGTATCTGCTGCTGATGCTCGCATCCGAATGCTTCCGCCCGATCCGCGACCTGTCCCGCGAATGGCACGCCGGATACCTCGGCGTCTCGGCGGCCGACGGCATCGCCGCGCTGCGCACCGCGGAACCCGACGTCGCCGACACCGGACGGCGTACGGCCGAGGACTGGAAGGCTCCCGAACTCCGCTTCCGCGACGTACGGTTCGGCTATCCGGGCACCGTACGGCCCGCGCTCGACGGCGTGAGCCTCACCGCCGAAGGCGGCCGTACGACCGCGATCGTCGGGCCATCGGGCGCCGGAAAGTCCACGCTGCTCGCGCTGTTGCTGCGCGCGCGTGAGCCGCAGCACGGCGAAGTGACGGTCGACGGGGCGCCGGTCGCCGACTACCGCCTGGACGCGCTGCGCCGCGGCATCGCCGTGGTCTCGCAGGAGACCTACCTCTTCCACGACACCATCGCCGCGAACCTGCGGCTCGCCCGGCCCGGCGCGAGCGACGCGGAGCTGACGGCCGCCGCCCGCGCGGCGGGCGTACACGACGAGATCGCCGCGCTCCCGGACGGCTACGCCACGCTGCTGGGCGAACGCGGGGCGACTCTCTCCGGCGGTCAGCGGCAACGTCTCGCCCTGGCTCGGGCGTTGCTCGCCGACGCGCCGGTCCTCGTACTGGACGAGGCGACCAGCGCGGTCGACGAGCGCCGCGAGGCCCACATCGGCCGGGAACTGCTGCGGGCCGCCGCGGGGCGCACGTGCGTCGTCGTGGCGCACCGCCTGGAGTCCGTACGACACGCGGACCGGATCGTCGTACTCGACGGCGGCCGGGTCGACGCCGTCGGCGACCACACCAGCCTGCTCGCGGCCGGGGGGCTGTACGCACGCCTGGTACGGGCCGGACAGCAGACACAGGAGGAGCGGGCCGCATGAACGAGACCGGACGCACCGCGCACGCCGCGGCACGCGAAAAGGCGGCCGCCGAGGCCGAAACCGAGGCCGAAACCGTGACCGGGCCCAGGACCGGGACCGGGGCATCGCCCGCGCCTCGGCCGCCGGACGGCGGCAGGCACATGCCAACCACCGAACCCGCCAAGGCGACTGGGGCCACCGGGGTGACTGGGGCCACCGGGGCGACTGGGGCCACCGGGGCGACTGGGGCCACCGGGGCGACTGGGGGCACCAGGGCGACTAGTGCCGCCGGGGTGGCTGAGGCGGCTAGGGCTGTTGGGGGGACTGGGACCACCGGGGCAGCCGGGGTAGCCGGGTCGGCTGAGGCTGCCGAGGTGGCTGAGGCCGTCGGGGGTGTCACGGCCGTTGGGGGCGACGAGGCGTGTGCGGGTGCGGCGTCCGGTGCGGGAGGCGGTGGGGACGCCGAGGGCGGACCGGTGGGCGCGGGAGGCGCGGCGGCCCGCACCGGGGCGAGCGCCGAGGCGACCACCGGGGCGAGCGCCGGGGCGCTGCGGGGGCTGCTGCCCGCGCTGGCGCGGCATCGCGTGATGGTCGTACGGACCTGCGTCGCGGCCTTCGTCGACCAAGCGGCGCTGGTCGCCCTGGTGACGCTCCTCGCGCACACCGTCGGCGCCGCGGTGGTGGACCAGCGGGCGCCGTCGCCCGGCGCCGTCGGCGCGCTCGTCGGCCTGGTGCTGGTGCGCGCGGTGGCCACCTGGCGGGAGATGGACCTGTCGCACGACCTCGCCTACCGAGTCCTGGCCGAGCTGCGGGTGCGCGTCTTCGACGGGCTCGCGCGCAGCGCGCCCGCCAGGATCGGCGGGCGACGCAGCGGCGACCTGGCGGCGACCGCGCTGGCCGACGTGGAGGCCCTGGAGTTCTTCTACGCCCACACCACCGCTCAACTCCTCGCCAGCGGACTCGTCTTCGGCGCGGGCGGCGTCGTCCTCGGCGGGGTCGAGCCCTGGCTGCTCGCCGCCGTGCTGCCCGCTGCCGTACTCCTCGCGCTCGCCCCGTTCGTCGCCGCGCGGGAGCGCGCCCGGCGCGGGGCCGAAACCAGGGCGGCGGCCGCCAAGCTGTCCGCGGACGCCGTGGAGAGCGTGGACGGGCTGCGCGAACTGCTCGCGTTCGGCGCGCTCGACCGACGCCGCGGCGAACTGGCCGCGCAGGGCGACCATCTGGGGCGGGCGCAGCGCGCGGAGCAGGACTGGGAGGCGACGGCCGCCGCCATCCGGGACGTCGTCGTGGTCGCGGCCGTACTCGGGGTCGTCGTGGCCGTCGCGCACGCGGTGGCGGGCGGGCGGCTGGACGGCGCCTGGGCCCCGGCCGCGGTCGCCCTCGCGCTCGGCATCCTGGCCCCGGTCGCCGACGCGGCCGCCGCGCTCGGCCAGGCGGCGGGGCTGCGCGCCGCGGCGTCCAGAGTCGGCGCGGCCCTGCGCGCCCCGGCCGGAGCGCCCGAACCCGCCGCCCCCAGGCCGCTGCCCGACGGCCCGTTGGGGGTACGGCTGCGGGGTGTCCGGTTCGACTACGGAGGGGACACGGTCCTGGACGGCGTCGACCTGACGGTCGAGCCCGGCGCCACCGTCGCCCTCGTCGGGGCCTCCGGGGCGGGCAAGTCGACCTGCGCTCACCTGCTGGCCCGCTTCTGGGACCCGGTGTCCGGCGCGGTGGAGCTGCTCCCGGAGAACGGCGCCCCCGTCGACGTACGCGAACTCGCCGACCGCGACCTGCGCCGGGCCCTCGCCGTCGTCGGCCAGGAGGCGCCGCTGTTCCACGGCACCCTGGCCGAGAACCTGCGCCTGGCCGCACCCGACGCGAGCGACGCCCAACTGCGCGACGCGGCCCGCGTCTGCGGCGTCGACCGGGTCGCCGACACGCTGCCGGACGGCTACGACACCCTGGTGGGGGAGCGTGGCGCGACCCTCTCCGGCGGCCAGCGGGCCCGTGTCGCGCTGGCTCGTGCGCTGCTCGCCGCCCCCCGGATCCTGGTGCTGGACGAGACGACCGCGCACCTGGACACCGAGGGTGACGCGGAACTCGCCGCGGCCCTGCGCGGCGCGGCGCGCGGGCGCACCACGCTGGTCATCGCGCACCGCCCGGCGACCATCAGGCGCGCCGACCGGATCGCCGTACTGGAGCGCGGCCGGATCGTCCAGCAAGGCGGCTGGGCCGAACTGGCCGCGACCGGCGGGCCGTTCCGACGCGTGCTGCGGCGGTGACCGTCCCGGCCCCGAGTGCGGGGCTCCACCGCGGCGCTACCGGCCGCGCGGTGCGTCGGACGGACGCTCCAGGCGGGTCGGCGGCAGGAACTCTCCCGCGTACGTCCGGTGCCACCACGCGCCCGTGGCGCGCAGCTCGCGCCAGGTGGTGAAGCGGTAGCGGTACAGCACGGCACGGACATACGTCGGCGGGGCGTCGGGGAAGGGATGAGTACGCAGCAGGCGCAGGGTGTCGCGGTCGTTCAGCAGCAGCCGCTCGACGAACGCCCCGAACCAGGGCCTGGCATAGCCGGGGTTGAGCGCCGCGAACCACATCAGCCAGTCGAGCCGCAGATGGTACGGCGCGAACTGGCGCGGCAGCCGCCGTGGATCGCCCGGCTTGCCCCGGAACTCGTACGCCCGCCACCCCGACGCGTCCGGCGGCGGCACCGGCTCCGCCGTGCCTTCCACCACCACCTCGTAGCGGACCCGGCCGACGGTGCCGAACGCGCCGTAGGCGTTGACGAGATGGAGCGGGTCGAAGGAGTAGTTCATGAGCTGCCGCCGGGAGAGCAGATTGCGGGCGGGGCGGTAACTCAGACCCGCCACCAGGGCCGTGACGGCGATCACCGTGACCTCGTACCAGAGCGGGGGAGCCGCGAGCGCGGGCGGCGCGCCCGCGACCGGTGTGAAGTCGACCGCGGACAGGGCGAGCGCGATGGTCAGCCAGTTCAGCCAGGAGAAGTTCCCGGAGAGCACCAGCCACAGCTGGGTCGCGACCATCACACCGGCCGCGACCGACGCGACGGGCTGCGGCGTGAAGAGGAGGAAGGGCACCAGGAGTTGGGTGACATGGTTGGCGGCGGCCTCCACCCGGTGCAGGGGCCTGGGCAGCCGGTGGAAGAACCAGCTCAGCGGGCCCGGCATCGGCTGGGTCTCATGGTGGTAGTAGAGGCAGGTCAGCTTCCGCCAGCAGGCGTCGCCCCGCATCTTGATCAGCCCGGCGCCGAACTCCACCCGGAACAGCACCCAGCGCAGCAGCCACAGCACCAGGACCGGCGGCGCGGTACGGTCGTTGCCCAGGAAGACGGCGAGGAACCCGACCTCCAGCAGCAGCGACTCCCAGCCGAAGCTGTACCAGGTCTGCCCCACGTTGACGATCGACAGATACAGCACCCACGGCAGCGCCCACATCAGCATCGCCGCCCACAGCGGCGCCAGCTGATCGGCGCCCGCGAGCAGCGCGGCGGACAGCAGCGCGCCCGTCCACGTGCAGAGCGCGAACAGCCGGTCCGAGTAACGCAGCTGGAACAGGCCGGGCGCCGCGCGCATCGGCACCCGTGCCAGATACCGCGGCACGGGCAGCATCCCGCGCTCGCCGATCAGCGCCCGGAACTGCAGGGCCGCGCTCACGAAGGCGACGAGGTACACCGCGGCCAGCGCCCGCTGGAAGACCAGCCGGGCCAGCCAGTAGTCGGGTCCGGTGAACCACTCCACATCCGTCATTGTGGCGCTGGGTGAGCGATTCGGCTTCCGCGGCCTCCACGGCCCTGCGACCGCCGCGGGCCCCCGCCCGTCACCCGAACGCCGCAGCCGTCACCGGCCGGCTCGCCCGCTGGCCCGCCGACCGGGGGCCGCCACGGGTCCGCTGCGCGTGCGGCAACCCGCTGACCACCGGCCGCGCCGAAGGGCGGCGCGAGGTCGACAAGCGTGCGGTCGAGAAAGGGGGCAAAAGGTGGCAAGGTGGCCGCATGGTTGACCGGGGAGCGAGCGCCCTGCCCCTGCCGGACGACTGGCCCGCCCACCCGGACCCGATCCTGGCGCTCAACCGCATGGGCACCTTCGACTGGGACCTGGACAGCGGCCTGATGCACATGGACGCCCAGGCCCACGAGCTCTTCGACCTGCGGCCCGACGAGTACGACGGACGCCCGGAGAGCCTGGCGATCCGGGTGCCCCGAGCCGAGGGCCACCGCCTGGACGCCCTGGTCGCGCGGGCCCTGAAGGACGGCAGCGAGAACTACGGCGCCTACTTCCGCGTCCGCCGCCGCGACGGCACCCTGCGGTGGACCCGCACCCAGGGCTATATCCGGCGCGACGAGACCGGCCGCCCGCGCCGGATCATCGGCATCGTCCGGGACGCGCACCAGGAGATGGAAGAGCTAGCCCAGCGTCGCGAGCGGACCGGTCCGCGCACGGCGCGGAACCGCCAGACCAGCATGGTGCAGAGCACCGCGGCGGCGCTCGCGCACGCCATGACCGTGCAGGACGTCATCGATGTGCTGGGCGACAGCGCCGCCCTGGACCGCCTCGGGGCCGCCAGCCTGGTGATGGGCCTGGTCGAGGCCGGACGCATCCAGCTGGTCGCCGAGGGGCCGGTGGGCAGCTTCGTCCCCGGCACCCGGTTCACGCGGATCGACGAGCCGTACCCGATGAGCGAGGTGGTCCGCACTCTGACGCCGCGCTACATCGAGTCACCGGAGGAGTTCGCGTCCTCGTACCCGCTGCTGTGGCCGCACATCACCGGCCTGGAGATCACCTCCGCCGCGTATCTGCCGCTGATCGCGCAGGCCCGGCCGATCGGGGCGCTCGGCCTGCTCTACCGGGACAGACACGGCTTCACCGCGGAGGAACGCGATGTGCTGGTGGCGCTCGGCAGCAGCATCGCGCAGAGCCTCCAGCGGGCGATGCTCTTCGAGCAGGAGAAGGACCTGGCCCAGGGGCTGCAGACGGCCATGCTGCCGCGCAGCATCCCCGGCATCCCCGGCGCCGAGACCGCGGTGCGCTACCGCTCGGGCAGGCTGGGCCGGGACATCGGGGGCGACTGGTACGACGTGATCCCGCTGCCCGGCGGGCGGGTCGGCGCGGTCATCGGGGACGTCCAGGGCCATGACACCCACGCCGCCGCGGTGATGGGGCAGCTGCGGATCGTGCTGCGCGCGTACGCGGCCGAGGGCCACACACCCGCCACGGTCATGGCACGGGCCTCCGCCTTTCTGCGCGAACTGGACACGGACCGCTTCGCCACCTGCCTGTACGCGCAGGTCGACCTGAGCACCGGAGTCGTCCAGTGCGTACGGGCCGGGCACCTCGATCCGCTGCTGCGACGGCCCGACGGCGGCTGCCGCAGGCTGCCCGTGGCGGGCGGGCTGCCGCTCGGCCTGTCCGCCGAGTTCGGACACCTGGAGTACCCGGTGTCGACCGTGGAACTCGACGCCGGGCACACGCTGCTGCTCTGCACCGACGGCATGGTCGAAGTGCCGGGCGCCGACCTGGACGACGGGCTGCGGGACCTCATCGCGCTCGTCGGCTCAGGCCCCGACGACCTGGACGCGCTGGCCGACCGGCTGTGCGAGGCGGTGGACGAGCGCGGCGGCGACGACGACGCGGCGCTGCTCCTGCTGCGCCGCGCCAGCACCGGCGCGGCACGGGCGGGCGGCCGCCTCCAGCAGCATGTGGCCCCGAACGACCCCGGCGGGCTGCGGGACGCCCGGCACATGGTGCGGGCCGCCGTACAGGCCTGGGGCGCCGGGGAGCGCGCCGACGAGATCGAACTGGCCGCCGACGAGCTGATGACCAACGCGCTGCTGCACACCGAGGGCGCCGCCGTCGTCACCGTACGCGTGCTGACCGGCGCCGTGCGGCGGCTGCGGGTCGAGGTCGAGGACACCTCCAGCGCCCTGCCGCGCCGCCGCGAGGCGGGCGACTCGGGCGTGTCCGGGCGCGGCCTGCTGCTGGTGGACCGCCTGACCGACGTCTGGGGCGTGGAGTCACGCGGCAACGGCAAGTGCGTGTGGTGCGAGTTCACCGTCCCGGCCCGCGACAGGCCCTAGGCGGCGCGGCGTCCGGAGGTTCGGGGCGCGGGCGGCTCGCGGATTGGCCGCTGTCGGGTGAGCCCATACACTCCACCCGCATGCTGCGCATACTGGCTGTGGACGACGAGGAACCCGCGCTCGCCGAGCTGCTCTATCTGCTGCGGGCCGACCCCCATGTGCGCGGCGCGGAGGGCGTCACCGACGCCACCGCCGCGCTGCGCCGGATCTCCCAGGCCGTCGACGCGGATCCGGACGGCCCGGACGCGATCGACGTCCTCTTCCTGGACATCCAGATGGCCGGGCTCACCGGACTCGACGTCGCCCGGCTGCTCGCGGGGTTCGCCAGACCCCCGCTGATCGTCTTCGTCACCGCGCACGAGGGCTTCGCCGTCCAGGCCTTCGACCTCAAGGCCGTGGACTACGTACTCAAACCCGTACGCACCGAGCGCCTCGCCCAGGCCGTGCGCCGCGCCGCCGAGCAGCTGTCCGCGCAGGAGAACCGGCCGCGTCAGGTGCCCGAGACCACGGCCGGGCACATCCCCGTCGAGCTGGGCGGAGTGACCCGGCTGGTGCCGGTCGCCGACATCGTCTACGCCGAGGCGCACGGGGACTACGCACGGCTGTACACCGGCGCGGAGAGCCATCTGGTCCGGATACCGCTCAGCACGCTCGAAGAGCGCTGGCAGCCGCACGGGTTCGTGCGCATCCACCGCCGCCACCTGGTCGCCCTGCACCGCATCGACGAACTCCGGCTCGACGCGGGCAGCATGAGCGTACGCGTCGGCGGCGCCGAACTGGCCGTCTCACGGCGGCACGCCAGTCGGCTGCGCGAGCTGCTGATGCGCCCCGACCGCCGCTGAGCAGGGCCTTCCGCTAGGGCGGCGGGCCCCCGTACACTCCACGCCGTGTCCGCAGAGCCCGCACCCCGCCGCGAAGTCGTGACCGGGGAGCCCCGGCGGCCGCACCCGCCGCCCCGGCACCGCACCCAGTCGGAGATCGACGAGCAGACCACACTCGGCGCCGCCTACGTCCGCTCCCTGATGCGCGGTCAGCTGCGGGCCGGTCTGTCCGCCTTCGGAGCACTGGCCCTCGCCGCCGCCACGCTGCCGCTGTTCTTCAACGCGCTCGGCGAGCCCGCCGTGGTCTGGGCCGTGCTCGGCTTCGGCTGCTATCCCGTGCTCGTCCTCGTCGCCTGGTGGTACGTACGCCGCGCCGAGCGCAACGAACGCGACTTCGCGCGCCTGGTCCACGGCGCCGAAGGCACCGCCCAGGGCGGCCCCGACGCCCCCCGGCCGGCCGACGGCGCGGAAGGCCGCTGACGAGGCCGTGCACCAGTCGTACGCGATACCCGCCGTCGCCGTGGTCGTCCTCGCCACCGTCCTGATCGGCGGCTTCGGCCTGCGCATCTCCCGCACCACATCGGACTTCTACGTCGCCTCGCGCACCGTGGGCCCGTCCCTGAACGCCGCCGCGATCAGCGGCGAATACCTGTCGGCCGCCTCCTTCCTCGGCATCGCCGGACTGCTGCTCCTGCACGGCTCCGACATGCTCTGGTACCCGGTGGGCTACACGGCCGGGTATCTGGTGCTGCTGCTGTTCGTCGCGGCCCCGCTGCGCCGCTCGGGCGCGTACACGCTGCCGGACTTCGCCGAAGGACGCCTGGAGTCACGGCAGGTGCGCAGGCTGGTCAGCGTCTTCGTGGTCGGGGCTGGCTGGCTGTACCTGGTGCCCCAGCTCCAGGGCGCCGGGCTGACCCTGGAGGTCCTCACCGGCGCGCCCCGCTGGCTCGGCGGCACCCTGGTCGCGGCCGTGGTGGTGCTCGCCGTCGCGGCGGGCGGGATGCGCAGCATCACCTTCGTCCAGGCCTTCCAGTACTGGCTGAAGCTCACCGCGCTGCTGGTGCCCGCCCTGTTCCTGGTCCTGGCCTGGCAGGGCGACGGCCGTCCGCGGGCCGAGCTCGACGAGCCCGCCCAGCTCCGCCAGCAGCAGTCGGTACGCGTCGCCGAGCGGGTCGACATCCGGCTGCGCGCCCCGCTCACCGTCACCGTCGACGGCACGGTCGACGGCCGTGCCTACGACGACGCGCGCGTGACGCTCACCGACGGCGCCCACCGCATCGACGGCGGCACCCGCCTGACGCTCCCGGAAGGCTCCCGCGTCCCCGGCGCCGAGCCCGGCTCCAGCACCAGCCGCCCGCTCGCCGCGAGCCGCGCGGACCACCCGTTGTACGCCACCTACGGTCTGATCGTCGCCACCTTCCTGGGCACCATGGGGCTGCCGCACGTGGTGGTGCGCTTCTACACCAGCCCCAACGGCCGCGCCGCCCGCCGCAGCACCGTCGTGGTGCTCGCCCTGGTCGGCGCCTTCTATCTGCTGCCCCCGCTGTACGGGGTACTCGGCAGGCTGTACGCGCCCGAGCTCACCCTCAGCGGGCACGCCGACGCCGCCGTGCTGCTGCTGCCCGAACGGGCGCTCGGCGGGCTCGGCGGCGACCTGCTGGGCGCGCTGGTCGCGGGCGGCGCGTTCGCCGCCTTCCTGTCCACCGCGTCCGGGCTGACCATGGCCGTCGCCGGAGTGCTCAGCCAGGATGTGCTGCCCGCGCGCGGGGTACGGCACTTCCGGCTCGCCACCGTGCTGGCCACCCTGGTGCCGCTGGCCGGTGCGCTGCTGGTCACCGGGGTCCCGGTGGCGGACGCGGTGGGGATGGCCTTCGCGGTGTCGGCGTCCTCGTTCTGCCCGCTGCTGGTGCTCGGCATCTGGTGGCGGCGGCTCACCCCGCCGGGCGTGGTCGCCGGACTGCTGCTCGGCGGGGGGTCGGCGACGGTCGCGGTGGGCCTCACCGTGGGCGGGGCGGTCGGCCAGGGCTGGGCGCACACCCTGCTGGCCTGGCCCGCCGTGTGGTCGGTGCCGGTCGGGTTCCTGGCCATGGTGATCGGCTCGCTGGCCACGCCCGGCAGTGTGCCGCCGCACACCAGCGCCACCATGACCCGGCTGCATCTGCCGGAGTCGCTGACCGTGCGGCAGACCGCCGCCGCGGCGGAAGGAGACCGCGGATGAGCCGCGCCAGACCGGCAGGAGAGCGGAGCCGCGCCAGACCGGCGCGAGACCACAGCCGGGCCAGGCCGCCCAGGGAGCGGCCGTGACCGTCGCCGTGCTGCTCGCGCTGTGCCCGCTGCTGCTCGCGGGCGGCTTCCTGCTCGGCCGCCGCACCGCCCACCCGCTGGGCCGCAGCGATGTCGGCACCCCCGTCGAGCGGGCCACCTTCGAGACCCTGCACACCGCCTCGCTGGCCGCGCCGCCGCTGCGCGCCGGGCTCACCGCCGACACCGCGCGCAAGGCCGCCGGGCGGCTGCGCTCGCTGCTCGGCACCGACGCGCTCTGCCTCACCAACCGCAGTGCGGTGCTCGCCTGGGACGGCGCGGGGGAGCAGCACGGCGGGCAGGTCATGGGGGCGCTCGGCGGGCTCCTGGACTCCGGGCGCGGCGCCGCCTTCGACTGCGCCTGCGGGGACCCGGACTGCCCGCAGCGCTGGGCGGTGGCCGCCCCGATCGTCGTCGACCAGCGGGTGCTCGGCGCGCTGGTGGCGTACGCGCCTCGGGAGTCGGCGGTACTGGCCAGGGCCGCCGACGAGGTGGCCCGCTGGGTCTCCGTACAGCTGGAGCTCGCCGAGCTGGACCGCTCCCGCACGCGGGTGATCGAGGCGGAGATCAAGGCGCTGCGGGCCCAGATCTCCCCGCACTTCGTGTTCAACTCGCTCGCCGCGATCGCGTCGTTCGTCCGGACCGACCCCGAGCGGGCCCGTGAACTCCTGCTGGAGTTCGCGGACTTCACGCGCTATTCGTTCCGCAGGCACGGCGACTTCACCACGCTCGCCGACGAGCTGCACTCCATCGACCAGTATCTGGCCCTGGTCCGGGCCCGGTTCGGCGACCGGCTCGCGGTGACCCTGCAGATCGCGCCGGAAGTGCTGCCGGTGGCGCTGCCGTTCCTGTGTCTGCAGCCGCTGGTGGAGAACGCCGTCAAGCACGGCCTGGAGGGCGCGGTCGCCCGCAGCCGGATCAGCATCGGCGCGCGGGACGCGGGCGCCGACGCGGAGGTCGTCATCGAGGACGACGGGGTCGGCATGGACCCCGAGCGGCTGCGGCGGATTCTGCGCGGCGAGTGCGACCCGTCGGCCGGGATCGGCCTGTCGAACGTGGACGACCGGCTGCGGCAGGTGTTCGGCGACGGCTACGGCCTGGTCATCGAGACCGGGGTGGGCGCGGGCATGAAGATCACCGTACGGATCCCCAAGTACCGCGCGGGCGTGCACTCCTCGCCCGCTCAGCCCCCTGGGGACTGAGCGGAGTCAGAACAGGTGGATCGCCAGATGCCCGAGCGGCAGTCCCAGCTGCCAGGCGGGCGTCCACACCTGCGGACCGTCCTCCTCGCCGGACGGCGCTCCGCCGTCCGGCGCCACCGCGTCCAGGTCGGGCGCGAGCAGCTCGGTCTCCTCCAGCCACTGCCAGGCCAGCCGCGCCAAGTGCAGATCGGGCCCGTCGCGTCTGGGGCCGAACGCCTCGGCGGCCAGCCGCTCCCGGACCCAGTCCTGCCACGGCTGGTCATAAGCGGTCAGCGAGAGCCAGGTCTCCAGCTGGGTGATGACGCGGATGCCGGAGAGTTCGCCGCCGGAGTCGGCCAGGAAGATCGTCAGCGCCAGCGCGTCCCGCCCCGCCCGGTACTCGAAGGACGTGGGGGGCATCAGGTCGCCGGTGCGTAACAACTCGTCCGCGATGTACTCGGCGTACAACCACGCCATGGGGACGGACAGTTCGGCACCGCCGCCGATACTGTCGTCGCGGTGTCCGTGTGGCATCCTCTTCCGCCTTCCTCCGGTGTCTCCGGCCCGTGTCGGTGAACGCGGCGAGGCCCCGGCTCTCGTACCCGCAACACGGAAGATGGGAGTAGCCGATTACTCAATCGGCCGACGGGCAAGGGGCTTTACGGAGGTTTGACCCAGCCGTTCGTTTCACCGCAGGTCGCCCGAGTAGCCCGGAAGAACTCGCCGCAGCGCGCGCAGAGCGTAGTACGCGCGGGACTTCACGGTACCGGTAGGGATGCCGAGCTCGCGCGCCGCCTCCGCCATGCTCGCACCGCGAAAGTACACCTGATCGAGCACCGCGCGGTGTTCGGGGCTGAGTGTTCCCACGGCCCGCCGGACGTCGAGCACCGCCGTGGCGCGCTCCGCGTGGTCCGCGCAGACCGGCGCGCGGTCGACGACCGCGCCGCTCACCTCCAGGGGCCTGGCCTGGCGCTGTCGACGCGCGTCGATCGCCAGCCGGCGGGCCACCGTGAACAGCCAGGGCCGGACGGACGCGTGCTCGGTGCGCAACGCCTCGGGGTGCTGCCAGGCGCGCACCAGCGTCTCCTGCGCGAGGTCCTCGGCGCGCTGCCGGTCCCCCAGGGTGAGCCGGTGCAGAAAGCAGAGCAGGGCCTGTCCGTGCTCGCGCTGGAGCTCGGCCAGGGTGCGTTCGTCCGTGCGGGTCGCCGTCGTCATGGCGGTATGGCAGCGCAGCGCGCCGCGTACGGACATACGGCGTGCGGCGGTGTGCGACGGGCGGTCGAAGACGTCGACGAGCGGTGCGGTGAGCGGGCCGCCGGACGGGCGACCCACCGCGCGTGAGTCCGATTCAGGGACCAGAGCGGCCTTGATCCTTGACGCACCTTTTCTCACATTATCTCTTGATATGGCCCATGGGGGTGTATGTCCGACTAGCCGATTGACTGACCGACGGAGCCCGGCCGATGACCCACCGCACCTCGCCCCTCTCGCACACCCCGCCCGCGCGAGGGGCGGCGACCGCCCTGGCCGCCGTACTGCTCACCGCCGCCGCGGGATGCGCGGCCCCGCAGGAACCCACGCGTGCCCCGGCGGCCGAGGCTCCGGCGCCCAAGGCCGCCGCGCCCGGCGGGCACTCGGCGGCCGGCGGCGCGGGGGCCGGGCAGCGGGCGTTCACCCTGGTCGCCACCGGCGATGTGCTGCCGCACTCCTCGATCATCGAACGGGCCCGCGCGGACGCGGACGGCGAAGGCTACGACTTCCGCCCGATGCTCGCCGGGGTGAGACCGGTGATCTCCCAGGCGGATCTGGCGATCTGCCACATGGAGACGGTCTACGGCGCGGACGGCCACTACACCGGCTACCCCACCTTCAAGTCACCGCCCGAGGTGGCCGCGGCCCTCGCCGCCACCGGCTACGACTCCTGCTCCACCGCCTCCAACCACACCCTGGACGACGGCGCCGACGGGCTGCGCCGCACCCTGGACGCGCTCGACGAGGCGGGCGTCAAACACGCCGGGTCCGCCCGCTCGGCCGCCGAGTCCCGGCAGGTCACCCTGCTGCGGGCGGGCGGGGCCAAGGTCGCCCATCTCGCGTACACCTACGGCACCAACGGCTTCCCGCTGCCCACCGGCCGCCCGTGGGCGGTCAACCTGATCAGCGAGCAGAAGATCATCTCCGACGCCCGCGCCGCCCGCCGAGCGGGCGCCGACGTCGTGGTGGTCAGCCCGCACTGGGGCCAGGAGTGGCAGGACGAGCCGAACGACCAGCAGCTCAGGCTGGCCAAGGCGCTCACCGCGGCCACCTCCGACGGCCGCCCCGACATCGACCTGATCGTCGGCACTCACGCGCATGTCCCGCAGGCGTACGAGAAGGTCAACGGCACCTGGGTGGCGTACGGCCTGGGCGACCAGATCGCCGGGGCCATGTACAACCACTCCGGCGCGTTCGACCCGCGCGGCAACCAGGGCACCATCGGCCGGTTCACCTTCACGCCCCCGGCGAAGCCCGGCGGCCGCTGGAAGGTCGCCAAGGCCGAGTTCATCCCGCAGTGGTTCGACCTCGACGCCGGGCGGGTCGTCAACCTCAACACCGCCATCGACGACGGCGCCGACCACCGCGCCGTACGCGACCGCATCCAGCGCGTCGTCCTGAGCCGTGGCGCGGCCAAGTCAGGCCTGGTGATGGGCGAGTAGCGGGGCACGGCGGGCGGGCGGTCGCGGGCGGGCAGTGACCGGAGGGCTCCGGCGCGCGTTGAACACGTCATGCCGAAGACCGCATCCAGCTCCAGCACCGCCAGCACCGCCCCCAGCGCCGCCGCCCCGGCCGCGAGCCCCGATCCGCTGCCCTACCTCCTGACGAGTCGCCAAGGCGAAGCGGCGCGCACGCTGCTGAGCTACGTGGCCGCCATGCCGCTGCCCGGACCCGACGCGCAGCTCCTCGCCGTGGTCGTGGCCATCCGGGCCGCACGCGGCGGCGTCGGCAACGTCACCGGGGCGGACCTGTCCGCCCTGCGGCTGGGCGACGCGCGCGCCGCCGTCGACGCGCTGCGCGGCCTCGGCTGGCAGGTGGACGACGCGCTCCTCGGCGGCGATCCCGCCACACCGGTCCCCGTCACCGTCCCCGATCTGACCCGGCGGACCGACCATCCCCTGCCCTTCGGGAAGATCCTCCGCTCGCGGGTGTCCGGATGGACCGCGCGGACCCTGACCGCCAAGCCGGTCAAGAAGCTTCCGCCCGCCGCACGGCTGGCCGGGCTGTTCCTCGCCGCGCACAGCACGTCCCTGCTCCACGGCCAGCTCCCGCCCGACCTTCCCGAAGCCTGCCGGGACGCCCTGCCCGACCTCCTGCGCAAGGGCTTCCTCGCCGAGCTGTCCGGGGAGAGGTGCCGCCTCGCCCCCGCCGTACGCCACCTGTCGGGCAGGCGTCCGCCCACCCCGGAGGAGCCGGCGGACCCGTCGGAGGCGGACAACCAGCCCGCACACCCATCGAATCCGGGATTCCGGTACAGCTACAGCGCCGAGGAGTGGGCGCGGTGGAAGGACGCCGCCACGCCCGCGCTGCGGCGGCACGCCGAGTCCGTCGAGTACTGCGCCGTGTGCGCCTTCTCCCCGCAGCGGGTCGCCGAGGCGTTCATGACGCGCAGCCGCCCCAAGGTCATCTCCCCGGACATCGAGGCCGCCTACGGCGCGTGGAAGGACGCGCACCCCGACCGCGGCCCGCTGGCCGCCGAGTTCACCGTGGCCTTCCGCGCCGAGCACGGACACGGCCCCTCGTACCGCCAGCTGTGCCGGGGCCTGGGGTGGAAGCTGAAGCCCTCGCCGCTGAGCGGCCTCGTCGTAGGGGGCCTGCTGGCGGACGGGTGGCTGACGGACACCTCCCCGGTGCCATGGACGCTCCGGCCGGGAACGGCCGCGCGGGACCGGGGAATCGTGCTGCCCGCGGCGCGCGGCTCGTCCGCGCCCGCGCCCGTACGCCGCCGCTGAGCATTCCGCATCCCGAGCCGGTCCCATCAGGTGCTTTCGCACCCGCCGCCGTGTTGGTGAGGCCCGGCCGAACACGGCCGTGCGAGTTAGTAGTCATGAAAAAGGATGAACTGCTCGCGGGGCTCCCGGAGTGGGTCCCGGCTCGGCGGGCGCTGCTGCGCGGCACCGCGCTCGTCGCCCTCACCGCCGCGGCCGGATGCTCGCACGCGAACCGGCCGGGCACGGCGACCAGAACGCCCGCCTCCTCGCCCGCGTCCTCACCCACGCC
Organism: Streptomyces sp. O3; assembly: GCF_054788135.1. Taxonomy (NCBI): domain Bacteria; kingdom Bacillati; phylum Actinomycetota; class Actinomycetes; order Kitasatosporales; family Streptomycetaceae; genus Streptomyces; species Streptomyces sp. O3. The sequence continues at coordinate 66,014 of NZ_JBTVYK010000013.1, read as the reverse complement.
CGCCTCCTCGCCGTCGCCCGCGCCGGGGCCGCTCGCCGCCCGGCCCCGGAATCCCGCCGCCTACCGGCTGCGCCCCATGACCGGCTACGGCCCGCCGCGCGAGCTGCCCGCCAGGCCCGCCGTACGCAGCGCGCCGATCCTGAAGCTGGCGGACACCCGGCGCCGTATGGTCCTGACGTTCGACGACGGGCCCGACCCCCGCTACACCCCCGGCATCCTGAAGATCCTGCGCCGGTACGACGTACGGGCGATGTTCTTCGTCTGCGGTGAGATGGCCGACGCCAACGGCGACCTGGTGCGGCGGATGGCCGACGAGGGGCACATCGTCGGCAACCACACCTGGTCGCACCCGGAGCTCACCCGGCTGGCCGCCTCCGCGATCCGCCGCCAGATCGAGCGCACCAGCGACATCGTCGACGCCCTGACGGGCGAGCCGCCACGCTGGTTCCGTGCCCCGTACGGAGCCTGGAACCGGGCGACGTTCCGGCTGGGCGCCGAGCTCGGCATGGAGCCGCTCGCCTGGACCGTGGACACCCTCGACTGGCGCGAGCCGGGCACCGGCACGATCGTGCGGCGGGTGCTGGACGGCGCGGGTCCCGGCGTGGTGGTGCTGTCGCACGACGCGGGCGGCGACCGCTCGCAGAGCGTCCAGGCGCTCGGGACGTATCTGCCGCGCCTGCTGGACGCGGGCTACCGCTTCACCGCGCCCAGGACGATGACGGTCTGATCCGCCGCACGGGGGGGGGCTCTGGCCGGGCCTCGCCGCACCGGGCGCGGACCCGAGTACGTCCAGTACGAGGGCCCGCACCCGGCACGCCGAGAGCACGCACCTCGGTGACGTCAGCTGCTTCGCAGCGGGCGCGAGGCCGCCCTCCGGGCGGACGACGGGAGTTTGACGACAGGGCCTGGCCCGCCGGGTCAGCGCGTGCTGGCCAGGCGGGCGAACACCACGACGTTTCCCGCGTACCCCTCGCTCTTGGTGAAGCCGCCGCCGCAGGTGATCACCCGCAGCTCCGCGGCGCCGGTGCTTCCGTAGACCTTGGTGCCGGGGAAGTTCTGCTTGTCGAACACCTCGACGCCGTAGATCTCGAAGACGGCCGTACGTCCGTCCTTGCGCAGGACCTCGACGCGGTTGCCCTTCTTCAGCGAGCCGAGCCCGTAGAACACGGCCGGGCCCTGGTCGTTGTCCACATGGCCGTCGATGACGGCGGTTCCCTTCTCACCCGGCGACACGGCCCCGGTGAACCAGCCCGCGAGGTTCGGCTCCTGGGCGGGCGGGGCGTCCACCCAGCCGTCGGGGTCCAGGCCCACGGGCTGGATCGGCGCGTCCACCTGGATCGCCGGAATCCTGATCCGGTCCGCCAGCGAGAAGGGCAGCGGCTCGGGTCCCAGGCTCTTCGGCGCTGCGGGCACCCGGCTGTCGGCGGCGGCAGCGCTGACGGGCTGCGGCGGCCCTACGGCGAACTCGCCGGACCCGTTCCGTATCAGAGCGAGGCCGGTCAGCAGAACCAGCGCTATCACGCCCCAGGGCGCGCGCTTCCGCCGCGGCTCCTCCTCTTCGACCGGGTGGGACGAAGGCATCGCTCTCCCCTCTCGACTCGGCGGGGCCGCCGCGTCCGTTGCACATGGCAGCACGCTAAGCGCGCGACGCGCGACCTGCGACAGCGCGCGGGCGAACGGGTGGCGGGCCACCGCGCCGCGCGGCGGCCGACGCGGCGGCCGGTGCGCCATCCGAGTTGCGTGCGACAGGAGATTTCTGACGGTCTGTGACCTGCGCGTACGTCATTTTGTAGGGATACCGCCCGGCGTGTCGGCTCACCGGTACGGCGGAACCTCGAAGTGCGGGCCCCGGCAAGGCGGCTGAGGGTCTGTCTGGGAGGCGCTCTCGCCAATCGACCGGGGACGGTTCCCCGGGGCGCCTGCCGCGGAGGTCCACATGCGTACTACTCGTGCCCTGGCGGTCGCGGCCGTCGCCGGTACGTTCCTCGGGCTCGCAGCGCCGTCTGCGAGCGCCTGGGACGCCAGTGCGGTCAGCGTGTCGCCCCATGCCGTCCCGCGCGGCGGAAAGGTGACCATCACGGTCGACGAGCACGCCTGCTCGGGCGGGCGGGTGTTCTCGGACGCGTTCCCCACCGCGAGGCTGCGGCATCACCAGGGCAATGTGTTCAAGGCCCACGCCACGGTCAACACCAACGCCTCCATCGGCGCGAAGAACGTGACGGTCCACTGCGGCAACAGCTCGGTCACCAAGAACTCCGCCTTCACCGTCATCCACGGCGGCGTACGCGGCGGTGTCGGCGGCAGCAGCAGCACCGGCGCGACCCCGACGGACATGGCGATCGGCGGCGGCCTGGTGGCGGCCGCCGCGATCGGCGGCGGCGTGTTCTGGCTGCGCCGCCGCGGCGAGTCCAGGGCCTGACCGGCCTGACCGTATAGCGCGTCACCAGCACTTCGCCCCTGGGATTTCCGCGAATCCCAGGGGCGAAGTGCTGGTGAGCGAGCGGTGGCTCAGGCCTCGTCCTCGCCGGGGCGGCGCCGGGCCCAGTACACGGCGGAGCCCAGCGCACCGACGATCAGCGCGGCGCCCAGGGCGATCTCGCCGATGTCCAGGTTGCCGAAACTGCCGCCGATGCCCGCCTTCACGCCCCGGTGGATATTGCCGCCGGTGTTCTGCTGGTTGCCTCCGGCCCTGATGGTGAGGTCGGTGGTTCCCGTCTCGCCCTTGCAGTTGAAGGTGACCTCGTACGTCGCGCCGGGCTTGGCGTCCCAGTCGACCTTGGCCGAGACCGTGTCGCCCTTGGGGATCTTGACGGTGTCGAAGACCCCGGACGTGACGATCACCGGCTTGTCGCAACCGTCCGCCTGGAGCCTGACATGACCACCGGGCGCGACGGTCGACGGCGTGACGCTGAAGCCGAACGACGTGATGTTGCTGGTGTCGCCGGTTATGGCCGCACTCGCGGTGGGGGAGCCGAGCGCCAGGGCGCCGGCCGAGAGCAGTGCGACGGACGCCGTCCGTATCGTGCGCATGGTGAGTCCTCCAGGTCCCCGAGGAGCAGCCGCGGACCTCTTCCACGTAAATGCCGTCAATGCACCTCGATGACCGAAACGCTAGAGAACACCCCGGTTGGCCGCGATCGCAGTAGGGCGAATGGGGCATCGGCGTCCTCCGGTCGGTGGACCCCGGCGGTGCGCCGCCGACGAAACGACGGCCGCCGGTGTTGAACGCATCCGCACCCGGCTCCCGTATCCAGGGCCGTGCGCGGCGCATCCGAGCTCCGCGACATCCCGGACAACGGCAGGAGTTGACGGACGATGAAGACCTGGCGCAGCGCCTCGATGGCGGTGGCGGCCGCGGCCGTGTTGACGTTGACGGCGGCGTGCGGTCAGGACCAGGAACCGGACTCCCCCAGGGGGCGGTCCGTGGGCGACGCCGCCCCCGCGCGGGGCGGCGGGTACGGCTCGGGCGGCGGATACGGCGACGGGGCGGGCGGCGAGGCGGGCGGCGAGTCGGACGGCCGGGCCGCCGCCGGGCCCGCGGGCCAGCTCGCGGTGTGGGACAGCGAGCGGCTCGGCGAGGTGGTCACGGACAGCGCGGGCTTCACCCTCTACCGCTTCGACGAGGACACGGCCAAGCCGCCCAGGTCGGCCTGCGAGGGCGACTGCGCCGAGGCCTGGCCGGTCGTGACCGCGGACGACGCCAAGGCGCCGCCCGGCGTGGACGCCGCCCTGCTCGGCTCCGTCAAACGCGCCGACGGGGCCGAGCAGCTGACCATCGCCGGGTGGCCCATGTACCGCTACGCCAAGGACGCGAAGGCGGGGGACGTCAAGGGCCAGGGGGTGGGCGGCAGCTGGTACGCCGCGGCGCCCGACGGTGAGAAGGCCGCACCCGAAACCGGAAGCGACGGTACTGGAGGCGACAAAGCCGGAAGCGGTGAATCCGGAAGCGGCGGTACTGGAAGCGGCGAATCCGGAAGCGAGGAATCCGGAAGTGGCACGGGAGGCGATGAGGCCGGAAGCGGCGCGGCCGACCTGCCCGGCCTGTCGACCCGTAAGGACCCGAAGCTCGGCGAGATCGTCGTCGACGGGAACGGTATGACGGTCTACCGCTTCACCGAGGACTCCGCCTGGCCGATGAAGACCGCCTGCACCGGCGCGTGCCTGGACAAGTGGCCGGTCGTCGCGCCCGTCGACGCCGACGACACCGCGGGCATCGACCTCGAAGGCAGCGGCGCCGGCCGCGGCTACGTCGTCTTCGACCGTCCGGACGGCGTCAAGCAGCAGACCGTCGACTGCTGGCCGCTCTACACCTTCGCCGGGGACGAGAAGCCCGGCGACACCAACGGCCAGGGGGCGGGCGGCGCCTGGTACGCCGTCTCACCCGAGGGAAAGCTGGTCGGCGCCCCGGAGAACTGACCCCTGGAACCGACCCCTGGAACCGACCCCTGGAACTGATCTCCGCACAGAAAGGAGTGATCTCGCTCAGAAAGGCGTGATCCCAGGTAAGCCCCTCTTCCGCCCACGGGGAAGAGGGGCTTACCTCTGGGTATTCCCGGAGAGTCGAAGGCGTGCACGTGCAGCTGCAGATGCATTCGCGCAGGCCGTGACCGAGAACGGACGACCAATTTCCGGTTCTACTCGACCCGTTGGCGAGCGATCAGTAGCCTCGGCTCGAACACCGGCACGCCTATTCGTTGGAGACACCATGGAGCGACCCGCCTGGGCCCCCCAGGGCATCGACATATCGATACCCAGTGTGGCCCGCGTATACGACTACTACCTGGGCGGTTCGCACAACTTCGAGGCGGACCGCGAGGCGGCCCGCAAGGCCATGGAATTCATGCCGGGGCTCCCCAAGATCATGCAGGCGAACCGCGCCTTCATGCGGCGGGCCGTGCGCTACGCGGTAGGCGAGGGCGTCACCCAGTTCCTGGACATCGGCTCCGGCATCCCCACCTTCGGAAACGTCCACGAGGTCGCCCAGGGCGCGCACCCCGGCGCCCGCGTCGTCTACGCCGACCACGACCCGGTCGCGGTGGCCCACAGCCGCGCGGTCCTCGACGGCAACCCCGACGCCTCGGTCGTCGTCGGTGACCTCAGAAAGCCCCAGGAGATCCTGAGCAGCGTGCCGGTGACCGAACTGCTCGATCTGGACCGGCCGGTGGCGCTGCTGCTGGTCGCCGTGCTCCACTTCGTCGAGGAGGCGGACGACCCGTACGCGGCGGTCACCGCACTGCGCGACGCGCTGGCGCCCGGCAGCCTGCTGATCCTCACCCACGCCTCGTTCGACGGAATCCCGCTCCCCGAGGAACAGGCCTCCGGGGCGGTCGGTGTATACAAGGACATCCGCAATCCGCTGATCATGCGCTCGCGCGACGCGATCGCGAGATTCTTCGAGGGGTACCAGATGGTGGAACCGGGACTGGTGTCGATCGCGCGCTGGCGGCCGGAGGCACCGCTCGATCAGGAGGACCCCTTCGCCTTCTCCGGCTATGCCGGTGTGGGGCGCACCGCGTGAACGAGGAGCAGGACGGGGCGGAGGGGAGACTGCGCCGGTTCGCCACGATCTGGAGCCGGGCGATCTTCCCCGTCACGGCGACGTCGCTGACCCGGCAGGAGTGCGAGGAGCAGCTCCTGCCGCACGCCCGTGTGCTGCGTGACGCCCTGACGGCCCGCGCCTTCGACGCGGCCACCGGGCACGCGGTGGGCGCCGCGCTGGTCGACACGCACTGCACCGACCCCGAGGCCCTGAGCCGCACCCTTGAGGTCGTCGACGCCTATCTGGTGCTGTACTGCGGCGGCGACGGCGCCCCGCACGAGCTGCGGGCCCGCTGCTCCCGGCTGCAGCACGCGGTCGCCGCCGGTTTCGCCCAGGCGCTGCGCGAGCGTACGCTGGCCGAGCAGGAGGCGATCTCCCGCGCCGCGCAGGACGCCCGGCACGCCGTCGCCGAGGCGCTGCACGCCAGCGAGGCACGCTTCCGCGCGGTCTTCGAAGGCGCCGCCATCGGCATCGGCATCGCCGATCTGGACGGAACGGTTCTGCAGGTCAATGACGCCATGCTGCGGATGTTCGGCGGCGGTGTGGACAAGTACTTCCGCGGCCGCAAGGTCAGCGAGTGGACGCACCCGGACGACGCCCCGCAGGTGTGGCGCCTGTACGAGGAGCTGGTGCGGGGCGAGCGCGACTCCTACCGGGTGGAGAAGCCGTACTACCGCCAGGACGGCACCGTACTGTGGACCAATCTGACCGTTTCGCTGCTGCGGGACGCCGACGGCAGGCCGCGGTACCAACTGGCGCTGATGGAGGACACCACCGAGCGCCGCCTGCTCAATCTGCGGCTGCGTTACGAGGCGACGCACGACGCGCTCACCGGACTGCCCAACCGCACCCTGTTCTTCGAGCGCCTGGAGAAGGCGCTCGCCGGGGCCGACGGCCAGCGCTTCGGCCTGTGCTACCTGGACCTGGACGGCTTCAAGACCATCAACGACAGCCTTGGCCACGCGGCCGGCGACCGGCTCCTGGTGGAGGTCGCCGACCGGCTGCAGACCTGCGCCACCGCGCCGGGCGAGATGGTGGCCCGGCTCGGCGGCGACGAGTTCGTCGCCCTCACCACCGGACCCGACACCGCGCGCGAGGCCGGCGAACTCGCCGGGCGCATCCTCAGCGTGCTGGCGACCCCGGTCCGCATCGAGGGCCGGGAACTGACCGTCCGCGGCTCCATCGGCATCGTCGAGGGACCCGCGGGCGAACGCACCCCCGCCGAGGTGCTGCGCAGCGCCGACATCACGATGTACCGCGCCAAGTCGGCCGGCGGCAACCGCTTCGAGGTCGCCGACCCCAAGGTCGACGCCCGCACCATCACCCGGCACGCGCTCACCACGGCGCTGCCCGCCGCGCTGGAGCGGGGCGAGTTCTTCATCGAGTACCAGCCGCTGGTGCACCTCGCCGACGGGAACGTCCGCGGCGCCGAGGCCCTGGTGCGCTGGCTGCACCCCCAGCACGGCGTGCTGGGTCCCGACCGGTTCATCCCGCTGGCCGAGGACACCGGGCTCATCGTGCCGCTCGGGCGCTGGGTGCTCGACGAGTCGGTACGCCAGGCCCACGACTGGCACCAGCGGCACCTGCCCGACGGCCCGGTGCGGATCAACGTCAACCTGTCGCCCTGTCAGCTCCACCACCCCGGCCTGGTGGCCGACACGGTGGAGATCCTGGAGCGGGTCGGCCTGGAGCCCGGCGCGCTCTGCCTCGAAGTGACCGAGTCGGCCCTGATCGGCGCGGACGACGATCTGCTCAAGCCCCTGCGCCTGCTGTCCGAGATGGGCGTCAACATCGCCCTCGACGACTTCGGGACCGGCTACTCGAACCTGGCCAACCTGCGTCGGCTCCCGGTCAGCCAGCTCAAGCTCGACCGCTCGTTCACCCAGGGCATGCAGCACTGTCCCGCGGACCAGGTCGACCTGAAGATCGTCGAGGGGATCGTGTCCCTGGCGCACAGCCTGGACCTGTCGGTGACGGTGGAGGGCGTGGAGACCGGAGCGCAGGCGGACCAGCTGCGCCGCCTCGGCTGCGACACGGCCCAGGGCTGGTACTACGCCAGGCCGGGCCCGCCGGACCGGCTGCACACCCTGGCCCTGGTGGACGCGGTGAGCTGACCCGGCCCGCCCGCCGAGCGGCGGGGCCCGGCCGTCCTACGAGTCCGCTGTGCGCAGGGCGCGCGCCAGATACGGGGCGGTGCGGCTGCCCGCCGTCCGGGCCACGTCGGGCGGCGGACCGCAGGCGACGACGCGGCCGCCCTCGTCGCCGCCTCCGGGGCCGAGGTCGATCACCCAGTCGGCCGCCGCCACGACGTCCATGTCGTGCTCGACGACCACCACCGAGTGGCCCGCGTCCACCAGGCCGTGCAACTGCCGCATCAGCACCTCGACATCGGCTGGGTGCAGCCCCGTCGTCGGCTCGTCCAGGAGGTACAGGGTGTGGTCGCGGCGCACCCGTTGCAGCTCGCCGGCCAGCTTGATGCGCTGCGCCTCGCCGCCCGACAGCTCGGTGGCGGGCTGCCCGAGCCGCAGATAGCCGAGGCCCACGTCGAGCAGCGCCCGCAGGCTGCGGGCCGCGGCCGGGGTGTCCGCGAAGAACTCCGCCGCGGCCTCCACGGTCAGGCCGAGTACCTGGGCGATGTCACGCCCCCGGTAGGTGACCTCCAGAGTCTCGGGCAGATAGCGCGCGCCCGCGCAGTCCGGGCACGGCGCGTACGTGCTGGGCAGGAACAGCAGCTCCACGGAGACGAAGCCCTCGCCCTGGCAGGTCTCGCAGCGGCCGCCCGTCACGTTGAAGGAGAACCGCCCGGCCCGGTAGCCGCGTGCCCTGGCCTCGTCGGTCCGCGCGAACAGCCCGCGCACCACGTCGAACAGGCCCGTGTACGTGGCCAGGTTGGACCGCGGCGTACGCCCGATGGGCCGCTGGTCGACCCGCACCACGCGCCGTACGGCGTCCGCCCCGCCGATGCCGCCGATGCCGCCGGGCCCCGCGGGCGGCGCGCCGGGGACCCGCTCGTCGTCGTGCTCCGCCAGCAGCTCCGGCAGCACCCGCCCGACCAGCGTCGACTTCCCCGACCCCGAGACGCCCGTCACGGCGGTGAGCACCCCGAGCGGGAAGGACGCGTCCAGGCCGCGCAGGTTGTGACACGTGACACGGGTCAGTTTGAGCCAGCTCTCCGGGGCGCGTACCGGGCGCGGCGGCGCGGGCTCGACGTCGAAGAGGAAGCGGCGCGTCGCGGACTCGGTCACCCCCGCCAGGTCGGCCACCGGGCCGCTGTGCAGCACCCGCCCGCCGTGCTCGCCCGCGCGCGGGCCCACGTCCACCAGCCAGTCCGCCTGCCGTACCACCTCCAGGTGATGCTCCACGACGAACACCGAGTTGCCCGCGGCCTTCAGCCGGTTCAGGACCGTCAGCAGCGCCTCGGTGTCCGCGGGGTGCAGCCCCGCGGACGGCTCGTCCAGCACGTACACGACCCCGAAGAGACCCGAGCGCAGCTGGGTCGCGAGCCGCAGCCGCTGGAGCTCTCCGGCGGACAGCGTCGGCACCGGCCGGTCCAGGGACAGATAGCCGAGACCCAGCTCCGTGACGACCTCGATCCGGGCCAGCAGATCGGCGGCCAGCACACGCGCCGTCTCGGTCCCGCCCGCCGCTGCCGGGTCCTGTCCCGGACGGGCGGGGCCCCGTACGGGCCCCAGCAGCCCGGCGAGCGACGCGAGTGGCAGCGCGGCGAGTTCGGCGATCGTCCGGCCCGCGAAGGTGACGGCCAGGGCGTCGCGGCGCAGCCTGCCGCCGCCGCACTCCGGGCAGGGGGCGTCGCGCAGAAACCGCTCGGCCCTGGCGCGCAGGGTCTGGCTCCTGGAGTCCGCGAACGTCTTCAGCACGTACCGCCGGGCGCTCATATAGGTGCCCTGGTACGGGCGTTGGATACGGCCCGCGTCGCGCACCGGGTGCACCGTGACCACCGGCTGCTCGTCGGTGAACAGAATCCAGTCGCGGTCACGCTGGTCCAGCTCACGCCAGGGCCGGTCGACGTCGTAGCCGAGCGCGTCCAGTACATCGCGCAGGTTCTTGCCCTGCCACGCGCCCGGCCAGGCGGCGACGGCCCCGTCCCTGATCGACAGCGAGGGGTCGGGGACCAGCAGCTCCTCGCTCGTACGGTGCACCCGGCCGAGCCCGTGGCACTCCGGGCACGCCCCGGCGGCGGTGTTCGGCGAGAAGGCGTCCGAGTCGAGCCGTTCGGCGCCCTCGGGGTAGTCGCCCGCCCGCGAGAACAGCATCCGCAGCGAGTTGGACAGCGTGGTCACGGTGCCCACCGAGGACCGTGAGGTCGGCGCCGAACGCCGCTGCTCCAGCGAGACCGCGGGCGGCAGCCCGGTGATCTCGCCGACCTTGGGCGCCCCCACCTGGTGGATCAGACGGCGGGCGTACGGCGCGACGGACTCGAAGTACCGCCGCTGCGCCTCCGCGTAGATCGTGCCGAACGCCAGCGATGACTTCCCGGACCCCGAGACCCCCGTGAAGACCGCCAGCACATCACGCGGAATGTCGACGTCGACCCCGCGCAGATTGTGCTCACGCGCACCGCGGACGCGCACATACGGGTCGTGAGGGCTGTGCATCGGGACTCTCCGTGGTGCGACCGGGGACAAACTCCACGATTCTAGGCAGAGGTCAGGCCCGCCAGCCGGGCCAGGCCGCGGTAGGAGTCCAGGAGGGCGTCCCGGTCGTATGCCGACGTGGTGACCAGTACCTCGTCCGCGCCGCTCGCCGCGATCAGGTCGTCGAGCTTGGCGGCCACCTGGTCCTCGGTGCCGTACAGCTGTCCGCGCAGCCCCGACTCGTACAGTTCGCGCTCCTTGGCGGTCATCTCCCGCGCCTCGGTCTCCTCGGCCGGGGCGAGCGGCGGGAAGACGCCGTGGGTGCGCGAGTACGCCAGCGACCAGGCCTCGGGAACCAGCAGCCGACGGGCCCGCTCGGCGGTGTCGGCGACCGCGACGTTGCCCGAGATGACCACATACGGCGCGTCCGCCCAGCGGGAGGGCCTGAAGCCCTCACGGTACCGCGCGATCGCGGCCAGCATCCGGGTGCGGCCGCGCAGGTCGCCGATGACCAGCGGCAGCCCGTGCTCCGCCGCGAGGTCCGCGCCCGCGCCGGTGGCCAGGATGTACGGCGGTATCCGCAGGCCCTCGGCCGGGTGGGCGTGCACCCCGGCGTACGTACGCTGCTCGCCGGAGAGGAAGCCGAGCAGCAGCCGCAGCTGCGCGCCGAAGTCCTCGGCGTCCTCCTTGTCCCGGCCCAGCGCCTTGCGGATCAGCCCGGTGAAGCCGACCGAGCGGCCGAGTCCCATGTCGATCCGGCCGGGGAACAGCGACTCGAGCACCCCGAACTGCTCGGCCACCACCAGCGGCTGATGGTTGGGCAGCATCACGCCGCCGGTGCCGACCCGGATCGTGGACGTGGCGGCGGCCACGGCGGCCGCGAGCACGGTCGGGGCAGACCCGGCGACGCCCGGCACGCTGTGGTGCTCCGACACCCAGAAGCGGTGATAGCCGAGCGCCTCGGCCTGCTGGGCGAAGCGCACCGTGTCGCGCAGCGCCTGCGGGGCGTCGCCGCCCTGGCGGGTGCGGGAGCGGTCCAGGACGGAGAAACGGGCCTTCGGGATCACTGGGGTCACCTCAGGTTCAACGCCTGGCGGCGCCGGGGATTCCCGGCCCCACGCCCTAAGACCCGGTCGTAGGGTGGTGGCCATGGATCACGCGCAGCGGCCGCTGGCCGTGTTCGATCTGGACAACACCCTCGCGGACACCGCACACCGGCAGCACTTCCTGCGGAGCAGGCCGCGCGACTGGTCGGCGTTCTTCGCGGCCGCGCCCCAGGATCCGCCGCTGCGGGAGGGCGTCGAGCTGGCGCTGAGCAGCGCCGCCGAGTGCGAGGTCCAGTACCTCACCGGCCGCCCCGAGCGGTGCCGCGCGGACACCCTGGCCTGGCTGGAACGGCACGGTCTGCCAGCGGGCCGGGTGTGGATGCGCCGCAACGACGACCGCAGACCGGCCCGGCACACCAAGCTCGCGATCCTGCGCCGCCTGGCCCGCGGCCGCGAGGTGCGGATGCTCGTGGACGACGACGAGCTGGTGTGCGACGAGGCCGAACGGGCCGGGTTCGCCGTCGTACGGGCCCGCTGGGCGACCGAGTCGGCGGCCCTGACCGAGGCCCAGGAGCGAGACGGCCGCACCTAGACCGCCGAAGCCGCCGAAGCCGTCGAGCCGCTGGGCAGTCGGGCAGTCGCGCCGCGCTGGTTCGGCTACTCCTCCGCGCCCTCCAGGCGGAAGCCCAGCTTCAGGCCCACCTGGTAGTGCTCGATGGCGCCTTCCACGATGTGGCCGCGGACCTGTGTGACCTCGAACCAGTCCAGGCCGCGCAGCGTCTGCGACGCGCGGTCGATGCCGTTGCGGATGGCCTGATCGACGCCTTCGTGTGAGGTGCCGACGATCTCGGTGACCCGGTAAGTGTGGTGGGACATGGGAGCCGTACTCCTTCACTCGCTGGTCTCTCCACGGTGCCCCAGAGGGGCGTGGTGCGCGAGGCGATGGCGTCCGCCGGCCGGGAAAGAGCGGGCCAGACCCCTTGACCAGTTCATTGGTACATACCAAAATCCAGCCACACCCGATCAAGCGCACACGCCGCTTTCCACGTCGGGCGATGCTCCATGTCCGCGGACCCAAGGGTGACCCACGTGTTCTCACAGCGATTTCTCGCCACCTGCCTGGCTCTCGTCACCACGGTCACGCTCGGGGGCTGCGGGCTGCTGCCCGGCGCGGACGAGAAGCGGGACACCGTCACCGTGTGGCTGATGAAGGGCAGCGCGTCGGACGGATTCCTGGAGCGGTTCACCGAGGCGTTCGAGCGGGAGCACCCCGGCCTCTCGCTGGACGTCCAGATCCAGGAGTGGACCGGCATCGGCGCCAAGGTCTCCGCCGCCCTGGCGGACCCCGACGCGGCCGCGCCCGACGTCATCGAGGTCGGAAACACCCAGGTCGCCCGGTATGTGGGCGATGACGGTCTGCTCGACCTCACCCTGGAGTCCATGCGGGACTTCGGCATGGACGACTGGCTGCCCGGCCTCGCCGAGCCCGGCAGCCACCGCGGGGCCCAGTACGGGATCCCCTGGTACGCCGCCAACCGTGTCGTCATCTACGACAAGGAACTCTTCGCACAGGCCGGGATCACCGAGCCGCCCGCCACCCGCGCCCAGTGGCTGCGTGACACCGAGCGGCTCAACACGGGGCCGAACCAGGGGATCTACCTCGCCGGACAGGACTGGTACACGCTCGCCGGGTTCATCTGGGAGGAGGGCGGTGAACTCGCCGAGCAGAGCGCGGGCGGCTGGCGGGGCGCCCTGGACAGCCCCGCCGCGCTGCGCGGCATGGACTTCTACCGGAAACTGCAGGCGCTCGGCCAGGGGCCCAAGGCCGCGGACGAGGAGGACCCGCCGCAGGCCGGGGTCTTCGCGAAGGGCGGGGTCGCGCAGATCATCTCGGTCCCGTCGGCGGCCACCCTGATCGAGGAACAGAACCCCGCGCTCAAGGGCCGACTCGGCTTCTTCCCCGTCCCCGGCAAGCGTGCGGACCGGCCGGGCGCGGTCTTCACCGGCGGCTCCGATCTCGTCGTGCCCAAGCACACCGACCAGCAGCGCGGGGCCGTCGCGGTGGTCGAGGCCCTGGCCGGAAAGGAGTGGCAGATCGAACTGGCCCAGGAGATGAACTACGTACCGAACAAGACCACGCTGGCCAGCGCCGTCGCGGGCGAGGAGGCGGTCGCGGCCATGGCGGCGGGCGCCGCGCGCGGGCGCGCGACGCCTCCCTCGCGGCGGTGGGCGGCCGTCGAGGCGGACAACCCCATCAAGCGCTATATGACGGACGTGCTGATCGGCGGCGACCCGGAGCGCGAGGCCGCCGAGGCTTCACACCGGATCACCGAACTCCTGGCCGACAACCAGTCCTGACGGCAGACAGCAGGCGGCAGGCGGCAGTCGGCAGGCGTCAGCCGCGGGCGAGCGACAGGGCGAACCTGCCCGCCGCGTCCGTCCACCACCGCACGGGTTCCAGACCCGCGGCGGTGAGCTCGGCCCGGACCCGCTCCTCGCGGAACTTCGCCGACACCTCCGTACGCAGCTCCTCGCCCGCGGCGAAGTCGACCGCGAGATCCAGCGCGGGCACCTTCACCGACAGGGCCCTGCGCGCCCGCAGCCGCATCTCGATCCACTCCCGGTCGGCGTCCCAGCGTGCGACATGGTCGAAGGCGTCGAGGTCGAAGTCGGCCCCCAGTTCCCGGTTGACGACCCTCAGGACGTTCTTGTTGAACGCGGCGGTCACCCCGGCCGCGTCGTCGTACGCGGCGACCAGCCGTGTCTCGTCCTTGACCAGGTCGGTGCCGAGCAGCAGCGTGTCACCAGGGTCGAGCAGGTCCCGTACCGACGCCAGGAACGCGGCCCGCTCGTCGGGCAGCAGATTGCCGATCGTCCCCCCGAGGAACACCACGAGCCGGGGCCCCGGCGTCCGCGGCAGCTCAAGACCGTGGGTGAAGTCCGCGATCAGGGCGTGCACGTCGAGCCCCGGACGCTCGGCGGCCAGGGCTCGCCCGGCCTGTTCCAGGGCGCTGGCGCTGACGTCGACCGGCACATAGGCGTCCAGGGCGGGCAGCGCGTCCAGCAGGTGCCGGGTCTTCTCGGACGAGCCTGAGCCCAGCTCGACCAGGGTGCGGGCTCCGGACACGGCGGCGATCTCCGGTGCGCGGTCGCGCAGGATCTCCCGCTCGGCGCGCGTCGGGTAGTACTCGGGCAGTGCGGTGATCTGCTCGAACAGCTCGCTGCCCTGGGCGTCGTAGAACCACTTGGGCGGCAGCGTCTTGGGGTCCTGGGTCAGTCCGTGCAGCACATCGGCGCGCAGCGCGGCGTCGGTGGCGTCGTCGGGCAGGGTGCGGGTGAGGTGGAACGGACTCACGCCAAGGGCTCCTTGGTGGGTACGGGCAGGGCGGTCTCGCAGGGTTCTTCGGGCGCCGCGGCGGCTTCCTTGAGCGGTGTCAGCAGTACGCCGGACAGGTCAGCGGCCAGCAGGGTGCGGTCGGGGACCTCGCGCCAGCGCGGGTCGTCGTCGTACGGTTCCGACGCCACGACGGTGCTGTGGCCCGGAGTGCGCAGATACCAGAGACTGTCGCCCCAGGCGGTGGCGGCGATCGACGCGCCGTCGGTCAGCAGGAGGTTGAGCCGCGAACCCGGCGCGGCGGCCGCGACGTCCCGGACCGTGTCGGCCAGGGCCTGCCCGGCGCCGGTCCCGGTCTCAGCACCGGCACTGATACCGGCGCCGGCATCGGTCTCGGTGGCGGCCCGCAGCCGGTGCAGCACCAGCTCCCAGACCAGGGCCGCGTCACAGCGGGCCTCCAGCGCGAGCAGCCGCTCGGGCGGCAGCGCGGCCGCGACGGCGGCCAGCGAGCGCGGCCAGCCGGACACCGCGCCGTTGTGGCTGAACAGCCAGCGGCCCGAGGCGAACGGCGCGGCCGCCGCCTCGCCGTCCGGGCTCGCCACGGTCGCGTCCCGCACCGCGGCGAGCACGGCCCCGCTGGACACCACACGGGCCAGGTCGGCGAACGAGGCGTCGGCCCACACCGGACCAGCCCTGCGGTACCTGGCGGGCGCCGGGTCGCCTTCGGCGTACCAGCCGACGCCGAACCCGTCGGCGTTGACCGTCCCGTGCCGCTGCCCGCGCGGCGCCCAGGACTGCCGGTACAGGCTGTGCGGCGGCCGCACCAGGAGCTCGCCGAGCGGCGTCGGCGGGCCGAGATAAGCGAGGTGACGGCACATCAGCTGTGCCCTCCCGTCGCCGGTTCCGCGTCCCGCGCGGTGCGGAAACCGGAGAAGATCTGCCGCCGGACCGGATAGTCCCAGTTGCGGAACGTGCCACGGCAGGCCACCGGGTCGACCGCGAAGGAGCCGCCGCGCAGCACCTTGTGGTCGGGGCCGAAGAACACCTCCGAGTACTCCCGGTACGGGTACGCGGCGAACCCTGGATAGGGCAGGAAGTCGCTCGCCGTCCACTCCCAGACGTCGCCGATCAACTGGCGTACGCCGAGCGGTGACGCGCCCCGCGGATAGCTGCCCACGGGCGCCGGACGCAGATGCCGCTGGCCCAGGTTGGCCCGCTCGGGCGTCGGGTCCGTGTCGCCCCACGGGTAGCGCAGCGAACGGCCCGTCGCAGGGTCGTGCCGGGCCGCCTTCTCCCACTCCGCCTCGGTGGGCAGCCGCCGCCCAGCCCAGCGGGCGTAGGCGTCGGCCTCGTACCAACTCACGTGCAGCACCGGCTCGTTCGGCGGCACCGGCTCGGTTGTGCCGAACCGGCGGCGCAGCCACTGCCCGCCCTCGCGACGCCAGAACAGCGGGGCCTGGACGCCCTGCCGCCGGATCAGCTCCCAGCCCGCCGGATCCCACCAGCGCTCCCGCGCGTACCCGCCGTCGGCCATGAACTCCAGGTACGCGGCACAGGTCACCGGGGTGGTGTCGATCCAGTACGGGGCCACGTCGCGGCGGTGCGCCGGGCGCTCGTTGTCCAGCGACCACGGCTCGGCCGATGTGCCCATCGTGAACGGGCCGCCGGGAACCAGGACTTCGCGCGGCAGCGCGCTCTCCGCGGACGCTGGTGCGGGGTCGGGGTCGGGGGCGGTCAGCGCGGCGGGGCCGCGGCGCAGCTGGTGGGTGATGAGCATCGTCTCGTCGTGCTGCTGCTCATGCTGGGCGATCATGCCGAAGGCGAAGCCCGCCTCAAGCAGCCCGGTCCCCTCCAGCTCGGTGTGCTCCAGCAGGTCCAGCACCCGGCCCCGGACCTCCGCCGCGTACCGCCTGGCCTCGTCCGGCGGCAGCAGCGGCAGCGTGGGGCGCTCGGCGCGCGGGTGCTCGAAGGCGTCGTAGATCGAGTCGATCTCCGGGCGCATCGGCTCCCGCCCGGCGACGGCGCGCAGCAGCCACTGCTCCTCCTGGTTGCCGATATGCGCCAGGTCCCATACCAGCGGTGACATCAACGGCGAGTGCTGCGCGGTGAGCTGGTCGTCCTCCACGCAGCCGGTCAGCAGGTCGGTACGGTCGCGGGCGGTGTTGAGCGCGGCGACGGCGCCCGCGCGCAGCGCCTCGGGGTGCGCCGGGCTCTCGAAAGCGGTGGTCACGGTTGCCTCCCGGATGCTCGGTCCAGCAGATCGTCGGCGGGGCAGCGCCCCCGTTCCACATAGCGCTCCTGGAACGCCCCGACGGCGTCCCGCACGGACGCCGGGACGCCGCGCCTGGGCAGGGCGTCCAGGGCCGCCGTGAAGCAGCCCGCGGCGGCGTCGCGCAGCTCGGGGTCGGCCAGGCCGTGGCGCGCCGCGTCCAGCCACAGCGCGTCGCGCGGCGCGGTGACCGTCGAGTCCCCGGCGGCGGTGGCGCGCTCCGCCAGGGGCTTGACGACGCGGTAGGCGTGCTCGGTCGCCTCGGGGTCGTCGAACAGCGCGTCCACGACCGCGAGCGGCACCACCCAGCCGTCGTCGCCGGGCTGGGCGTCGATCATGCGGAGTTCGAGATGTCCGCGTGGCCGCACGGGCGGGAACAGGGTGGTGAGGTGGTAGTCGAGATCGGCGCGGGTCGGCGGCCGCGGCAGCGCGCCGCGCAGCCAGTCGCGGAACGTCAGCCCCCGTGGCACCGGCCACGGGGCCTCGGGCGTGCGCACGCACATCACCGGCGCGTCCAGCGCGTGCCGGGTCCACGCGGACCTGGGCTCGTCGTCCAGCGGCGGGGCCGCCGACCGGCCCGGCTCGATCGCCGCCCACACGGCCTGCCGGGTCGACCGCCAGCCGGTGGGACGCCCGTTGTCCAGCGGCGAGTTGGCGAACGCCGCCACCAGCACCGCGCCCAGCAGATGCGCGAGCCGCCAGCGCCGCGCGTGGCCGCGCGGCCCCGGCTCCTCGAAGCCCGCGTCCACACAGACCTGCACGGAGGCCGTGGAGCACATCATGGCGCGGCCCGCGGGGCCCGTGCGGTCGAGGCAGGTCTCCATCGCCTCGTACCGCGGTTCGCGCAGCAGACGGCGCGGGGGGTGCCAGGGGTCCTGCCCGGCGCCGGTGAGGCCGAGCCCGAAGCTGCCGAGCGCGGCGCGTACCCGCTCCAGATCGGCGGTGACGGCGGCGAGGCACTGGGCGGGGGACGCGGCGGGCAGTGAGCTGAGCTCCAACTGGCCGCCGGGTTCGACCGTGAGGGCCGAACCGAGGGGGAGGGCGCGTACCGCGTCGTAGGCCGCGGCGCGTCGGTCGGGTGATACGGGGAGCCGCGGTTCCCGCAGCTCGTGGACGAGCCATTCCAGTTCGACGCCGAGAGTGCGAGGGGGGCCGGTCTTGAAGCAGATCCCGTGGACCAGCGTCTGTGCCTCGCCCTCGCTCACCTTTCGGTGACGCTCCGTGCAGTCGGCCTCTGTCATGGCCGAACGCTCCTTCCGAAGACCAGCGGAGAGCACGCCGACGGGACGGGACACGGGTGACCCGCACCGACGCACGCCTCGTCCACCCAAGACGTTCGGGAAGCTTCACACAAGACCGCCTCGGGCGCACCGGAATTGTTCCGCGCCACCCGACACCGAGGACACCGAGGTCGCGCCCGGCGCGGTCCCGCGGTCCCGCGGTCCACTGCCCAACGGTAACCAGTCCCGGTCGTTCTCGCGCGGCGATCAGTACCGGGCGGTGAACTATGCCGTGCGTGCGTCCCTTTCGCCTGGCGCGTCCGGAGGGCCCGGCGTGTCGGCCGCGCCTGGCGTAGGCCAGCGCTCGTACCACCGCTGGTCCGCTTCCAGCTGCGCGGCCAGCGATATCAGCAGCGGCTCGCAGTTCGCGGGGCCCAGCAGCTGCGCCCCCACCGGCAGCCCGCCCGGCGTGAACCCCGCGGGCACGCTGACGCCCGGCCAGCCGAGCACGTTCCACGGCCAGGCGTACGGGCAGGCGGCGATCATCGCCTGGTCGGTACGCCAGCCGCTCAGGCCCTCGAACGCGCCGATCCGCGGCGGGGGAGCGGCCGTGGTCGGGGCGAGGACCACGTCGTACGTACGGAACAGCGCGCCGACCCGCCGGTGCAGCGCCGCCTCGGCCCCGCGGGCCAGCCGCAGCGGCGCCCCGCCGAGCGTCCGGCCGAGCCTGGCCGCCTGCCTGGTGCGCGGGTCGAGCAGCGAGGGGTCGGGCACCCGCGCGGCCCACTCGGCGATGCCCGCGGTGGCGCGCGGCACGAACGCCAGGCCGATCTGCCCGTAGCGCGGATCGGCCTCGTCGACCTCGTGGCCGAGCGCGGCCAGCCGGTCCGCGAGCCGCAGCACGGCGGCCCGGACTCGGGGGTCCAGGCGCGCTCGCGTCGCCGTGAACGGCGGCCGCAGCGAGAGCGCGATCCGCAGCCGTCCGGGATCGCGGCCCACCGCGTCGCCGAGCCGCAGGGCGGGCGGCCGGTGCAGGTCGCCGGGGTGGCTTCCGCTCGCGCAGTCGAGCAGCAGCGCCGCGTCCTCGACGCTTCTGGCCAGCGGACCGTTCACCGTGATGCCCTGGAACGCCTCCGGGTGCGGCCAGGTCGAGATCCGGCCGCGCTGTGGCTTGACGCCCACCAGATGGGTCCAGGACGCGGGTATCCGCACCGACCCGGCGCCGTCGGAGCCGAGCGCCGCCGCCACCAGGCCCGCCGCGACCGCCGCCGCCGAGCCGCCCGACGAACCGCCGGGCGTGTGCCCGGTGTTCCACGGGTTGCGGGTGTCGCCGAAGGCCGGGCCCTCGGTGAACGGCCACTGTCCCAGCTCACAGGAGTTGGCCTTGCCGACGATCACGGCTCCGGCCGCGCGGAGCCTGCGGACCGCCTCGGCGTCCTCGCGCTGGGGCGGGAAGTCGCCGCGACAGCCGAACGCGGTGGGCTCGCCCGCCACGTCCAGGTCGTCCTTCACCGCGACCGGCACCCCGAGCAGGGGCTTCCGCTCGCCCGCGGCCAGCCGCCGGTCCGCCGCGTCGGCCTCCGCGAGCGCCGCATCCGTACGCACCCGCCGGAAGGCGTTCAGCGTGGGCTGCGAGGCCTCGATCCGGGCCAGCGCCTCCTCGACCAAGATCCGGGACGAGGTCGTGCCGTCGGCCAGCGCCCTGGCGGTCGCGGCGAGGCCCGCCGCGCGGTCGGGAGTCACGGGGGTCATACGGAACACCTCTCACCCGGGGGCCGGTTCGCGTCCACGCACGCCAGTTCGGGCGCGCGCACGGTGGCACGCACGGTAGCGGCCGACGGCGCGCCGCGGTACGCCGACGGCGCGCCGCGGTACGCCGAGGGCGCGCCGCCTGCGGCGTGCTTCGGATTCCGTCGTGGAAACGGCCCCGGTCCGGTGCGCGGCCGCCGCCGTCTGCGAGGATGCGAGACGTCATGGCGCAGATACCGAAGCAGACACCGCAGCCGTCCGCGCGGCGGCCCGCGCCGCGGCCGCCCGCGCCGGGCCCCGTGCCGACCAGCGCCGACGTGGCCCGTCTCGCCGGTGTCTCGCGCGCGACCGTGTCGTACGTCCTGAACAACACCGAGGCCGTGCGGATCAGCGAGCCCACCCGCCGCCGCGTCCGCGACGCCGCCGAGGAACTCGGCTACGTCCCGCACGCCGCCGCCCGCAGTCTGCGCGCCGGGCACAGCCGGATGGTGCTGATGCCCACGCCGGAGGCCCCCGTCGGGCCGCGGTACGGCCACTTCATCAGCGAACTCCACTGGGCGCTGCGCCGCCTGGACTACACCGTCGTCCACCACGGCAGCGTCGGCATGCGCGGCGACGAGGCCGCCCGCGCCTGGGCCGAACTGCGCCCCGTCGCCGTCCTGGCGCCGGGCACGGGGCAGCTCACGCCGCGTGGCGTGAACCTGCTCAAGCGCTCCGGCACCAGGGCCGTGCTGACCCTCGGCCCCGAGCGGGTGGACGGCGCGCACGCGCTGCTGATGGACCAGCGCGAGATCGGCCAGCGCGCGGGGGCGCACCTGCTGGCGCGCGGCCGCCGCCGGATCGGCGTGGTGATCCCCGAAGAACCGGGCCTGGGCACGCTGTCGGGGCCCCGGCTGGACGGCGTACGCCAGGCCGTCGCGGGCACCGAGGCGCGGGTCTCGCCGCTGCGGCTCGGCTACACGGAGCGGTCGGCGGCGGCGCTCGCGGCGCGCTGGCGGGGGCTGGGCCTGGACGCGGTGTTCGCCTACAACGACGAGTACGCGATGCTGCTGACACGGGCGTTGCAGGACGAGGGGATCGCCGTACCGGCCGACACGGCGGTGATCGGCGCGGACGATCTGCTGCTCGCCCGTCTGCTGCGGCCGCGGCTGTCGACGGTCCGGCTGGACCTGCTCTCCGGCGAGCGCCTCGCCGAACTGGTGGACCGGGCGGTACGGGATCCGGGCGGCCCGCCGCGGACGCACCCCGTGCTGACGACGAGCCTCGTCGCGCGCGAGTCCAGCTGAGACGCGCACCTCGGCTCCAGCTGAGACGCGAACCTCAGCCCCGGATCCCGGCCCTGGATCGCCCGGATCCCGGCCCGATACGGGGAGATCAACCGGCCGTTGACACGCACCGTCCGCACCCAGAGACTCGACCCAGGGCCAGACCCTAGCCGTCCGACAACCGCCAGGAGCCCGCAGGATGAGCACCAGCCCCCGCGTGCGCGACGTCTACGTCGTCGACGCCGTCCGCACCCCGATCGGCAAGTTCGGCGGCGGCCTCGCCTCGGTACGCCCCGACGACCTCGCCGCGCACGTCGTCCGCGCCCTCGTCGACCGCACCCCGGAGCTGGACCCCGCCCGCATCGACGACGTCGTGTTCGGCGACGCCAACGGCGCGGGCGAGGACAACCGCGACGTGGCCCGGATGGCCGTCCTGCTGGCCGGACTGCCCGTCTCGGTGCCCGGCGTGACCGTCAACCGCCTTTGCGGCTCAGGCCTTGAGGCGGTGATCCAGGCGGCCCGCGCCATCGCGCTCGGTGACGCGTCGGTCGCCGTCGCGGGCGGCGTCGAGTCCATGTCCCGCGCCCCCTGGGTCCTCCAGAAGCCCGAACGCGCCTTCCCGGCGGGCCATCAGCAACTGCACTCCAGCACTCTCGGCTGGCGCATGGTCAACCCCAGGATGCCCGCGGAGTGGACCGTCTCGCTCGGCGAGGGCGCCGAGCTGATCGCCGACAAGCACGGCATCACCCGCGAACAGCAGGACGCCTTCGCCCTCGCCAGCCATCAGAAGGCCGCCAAATCCTGGGCGGAAGGCCGCTACGACGGCGAGGTCGTCCCGTACGACGGCAGCGAACCGGCCCGCGACGAGTGCGTCCGCGAGAACACCGACCTGGCCGCGCTCGCCCGCCTGAAGCCCGCCTTCCGCACGGACGGCGGCACCGTCACCCCCGGCAACTCCTCGCCCCTGAACGACGGCGCCGCCGCGCTGCTCCTCGTCGACGAGGAGGGCCTGCGCGCCACCGGCCGCGAGCCGCTGGCCCGCGTGAGCGCCTCCGCCGTCACCGGCATCGAGCCGCAGCTCTTCGGCCTCGGCCCGGTCGACGCCGTACAGCGAGCCCTGGCCAAGGCCGGGCGGTCCTTCGGCGAGCTGACCGCCTTCGAGCTGAACGAGGCCTTCGCCGCCCAGGCGCTCGGCTGCCTCGCCGCGTGGCCGGACCTGGACCCGTCCGTGGTGAACCCGCGCGGGGGCGCGCTCGCGCTCGGCCACCCGCTCGGCGCGTCGGGGGCCAGGCTCGCCGGGTCGGTCGCCCACCAGCTGGCCGCGGCGGGCTCGGGTACAGGTCTCGCCGCGCTCTGCATCGGCGTCGGCCAGGGGCTCGCCCTCGTACTGGAACGCTGAGGGCGCGCCGAGTCTCTCCCCCTGCTCCTGCCCTACTCCTTGCCCTGCTCCTTCTCCTGTGCGGCGGCGATGCGCTCGCGGACCTCGTCCATGTCCACGTTCCGGGCCTGCGCGATCACGTCCTCAAGCGCCGACTCCGGCAGCGCACCGGGCTCGGCGAAGATCGCGACCTGGTCCCTGATGATCGCCAGCGTCGGGATCGACTGGACGCCGAAGGCCTGGGCCAGCTCCGGCTGCGCCTCCGTGTCGACCTTGCCGAAGACCAGGTCGGGGTGGCGCTCGGACGCGCCCTCGTAGACCGGACCGAACTGGCGGCACGGGCCGCACCACTCCGCCCAGAAGTCGATCATGACGAAGTCGTTCTCCGACACGATCGCGTCAAAGTTGTCCTTGGTGAGTTCCTGGGTGCTCACTGCTCTCCTACCTCTTCCGGGCGACGTCGTCGTAGGCGCCCGCACAACCCCGGCGGCGGATCCGCTATTCCGGGTCGCTGTTCCGGGGCGCTGTTTCCGGGCCACTGGTCCGGCTGCCCCCTGTGGCCGTGGCGCACACCTACGGGAAGACTGGCTGATATGGGACAGCGACACGGACAGGAACACGCACCAGCCGCCACCTACGACGTCATCGTCATGGGCGCGGGCCCCGTGGGCGAGAACGTCGCCGACCGCACCCGCGCCGCCGGTCTGAGCACGGCCGTCGTCGAGAGCGAGCTGATCGGCGGCGAGTGCTCGTACTGGGCCTGCATGCCGAGCAAGGCGCTGCTGCGCCCGGCCATCGCCCGTGCGGACGTCCGTGCGGTGCCGGGCCTGGAGGAGGCCGCGCGGGCGCCGCTGGACGCGGCCGCGGTACTCGCCCACCGGGACCAGGCGGCCGCGCACTGGAAGGACGACGGCCAGGCGGGCTGGCTGGACTCCGTCGGCGTACGGATCTACCGCGGCCACGGCCGGATCACCGGACCCCGGCAGATCGCGGTCACCAGCCCGGAGGGCGACCACCACGCGCTCGAGGCCCGGCACGCGGTCGCCGTGTGCACCGGCAGCAGCGCCGTGGTGCCCGACCTGCCGGGCGTCAAGGGCGCCAAGGTCTGGACGAGCCGCGAGGCGACCAGCGCGCACCACGTGCCGGGGCGGCTCGCGGTGGTCGGCGGCGGGGTCGTCGGCGCCGAGATGGCCACCGCCTGGCAGGCGCTCGGCTCGCGGGTGACCCTGCTGGCCCGCGGCCCGCGCCTGCTGCCCCGGATGGAGCCGTTCGCCGGGGAGCTGGTCGCCGACGCGCTGCGCGACGCGGGCGCGGACGTACGGACCGGGACCTCCGTGACGTCGGTGGCGCGCCAGTCGGACACCGTCACGCTCACGCTGGAGGGCGGCGACCTGGTCGAGGCCGACGAGGTGCTGTTCGCCACCGGGCGCGCACCGCGTACGGACGGCATCGGCCTGGACACCGTCGGCCTCACGCCGGGCGCCTGGCTCACCGTCGACGACAGCTGCCGGGTCGAGGGCAGCAGCTGGCTGTACGCCGTGGGCGACGTCAACCACCGGGCGCTCCTCACCCACCAGGGCAAGTACCAGGCCCGGATCGCCGGAGCCGCGATCGCGGCGCGCGCCCAGGGCGTGCCCCTCCTGGAGTCCGACGCGTGGGGCGCGCATGCCGCGACCGCCGACCACGCCGCCGTGCCCCAGGTGGTCTTCACCGACCCCGAGGCGGCGGCCGTCGGTCTGTCGCTCGCCGAGGCCGAGGCGGCGGGGCACCGGGTCCGCGCCGTCGACTACGACCTGGGCGCGGTGGCGGGCGCGGGCCTGTACGCGCGCGGCTACCGGGGGCGGGCCCGGATGGTGGTGGACCTCGACCGGGAGATCCTGCGCGGCGCGACCTTCGTCGGCCCCGGCGTCGGCGAGCTGCTGCACGCGGCGACGGTCGCGGTCAGCGGTGAGGTGCCGATCGACCGCCTCTGGCACGCGGTCCCCGCGTTCCCGACGCTGAGCGAGGTCTGGCTGAGACTCCTGGAGACCTATCGGGGCTGACGAGGCGAGACCTGCTGAGGCGGACGGGGCGGAGACCTGCCGAGGCTGACGGGGCGGAGACCTGCCGAGGCTGACGGGGCCGGACGAGTCGCGGGCTGGACAGCGAGATCCACGGGAAAGTAAGTTAGGTAAGCCTTACTTAACCTGGAGGGGTGCTCGGATGAATGCAGCAGACACGCGCGCGGCCCGGCCGACCAGTGGCGAGCGAGTCAGGACGGTCGTGGCCGCCGCCGGATCGCTGACGGTGGTCACGGACCGGTGCTCCAGTGAGCTGGCGGGTGTGCACACCCTGGACGACCGGGGGCGGCTGCTGCTGCGCGTGCCGGACGACTGCGCGCTGGCCGCCGAGGTCGCCCTCGCGCCGCGCGGGATCGTGGCCGCCGTACTGAAGTTCACCGACATCGCGCCCACCGCCGTACGCGACCGAGTGCGCGCCCGCGTGCTGCTCACCGGCTGGCTCACCCCGGCCGACGGGAGCTCCGGGGAGTCCGGCGTCGAGCTGCGCTGCGACGTCGCGCACGCCGAACTCGAAACGGCCGAGGGCGCGGTGACCGTCGGACTCGACGAACTCACCCTGGGCGACGCCGATCCGCTGGCCGCCTACGAGGCCGACATGCTCACCCATCTCGTCGACGGGCACGGCGATGTCGTGGCCCATCTCGCCCAACTGGTGGACCCGCGGCTGCTGGGAGGGGCGCGGCGAGTGCTCCCGCTGGCCCTCGACCGGTACGGGGTGACGCTGCGCCTGGAGCGCTCCGACGCGTACGACGATGTACGGCTGCCCTTCTCCGCCCCGCTGGACACCGTGCTGGAAGCCGGAGACCGGGTCCAGGAACTGCTCATCGCCGCGAGCTCCTGCTGCGAGCGGCGCGGCGGCTGCGGCGGCTAGGAGGCGCGGCGGGGGGGGCGTGAGGGGCGGCGGAGCCCTGCGCCGCGGGGGCCGTCAGCGGGCGGGGCGCGCGTGCAAGCGGCGTAGCAGAGAGCCGAGTTGAGCGCGCTCCGCGATGCTGAGCGGAGCCAGCAGGTCGTCGTCGACGCTGGAGATGTCCGAGTTGAGGGAGGCCAGGGCGTGCCGCCCGTCCGGCGTCAGCGCGACCTCGATACGGCGGCGGTCGGCCGTGTCGCGCGTACAGCTGACACAGCCCGCCTTCTCCAGGTCGTTCACGATTTTGACCAGATCGCTGGGGTTCATATCCAGCCGGGCCGCCAACTCCCCTTTGGACTGCTGGCCGAGCGAGGCCAGCAGGTCCAGCACGGTCAGATGCCACAGCCGCAGTCCGCGGGCCCGCAGCCGCTCTGTGAGCCTGCGGCGCGCGTCCTTGCCCGCGGCGTACATGAGGTACGCGTTGAGGCCGAGTATGCCCCGTGCGTCCCGTGCGTCCCGTGCGTCCCGTGCATCCTGAACATCCTGTGCGTCCTGTGCGTCCTGTGTGTCCATCGCGTGTCCTCCGGTCCGGTCGGCCCCGGTCGGGGCGTTCGCGCGTCCACGGGTGCGGAAAGGAGCGCCGCCGCGCGGATCACATGACCGGCGCGGCGGCGTACAGCGGAACTTCACACGTCAGGAGTCAGGCGCGGCTGGTGAGGTAGCCGCCCATCGACGTGAAGTAGTCGGTCGCGGGCATCTCCTCGCCCTCCTCGGTGCGCACCCGCGTGATGGCCAGGCCGTGGTTCCGGCCGGTGCGGGCGTCGGCTCCGGCGACGATCACCACGCCCTCGCCCTCCCGGTAGAAGATCCGTCCCGGCGTGCCGCCGTAGCGGCCCTGCGACACCACCGCCGACACGACCTCCAGGCGCTTGCCCTTGTGATAAGTGAAGGCGCTCGGGTACGGGGCGGACTGGGCGCGCACCAGACGGTCGAGGTCCGCCGCGGGCCAGTTCCAGTCGATGCGGATGTCCTCGGCGGACCGCTTGTGGAAGAAGGTCGCCTGGGACCGGTCCTGCGGGGTGAACTCGGCCTTCCCGGACGCGATGAGGCCGAGCGCGCCGGTGGTGACCGGGGCGATCAGGTCGACCGTCTTGTGGAAGAGGTCGGTGGCGGTGTCCCTCGGCCCGACCGTGACCGCCTGCTGCATCACGATGTCGCCCGCGTCGAGCTCGTCGTCCATCATGTGCGCGGTGACGCCCACTTCGGGCTCGCCGTTGATCAGGGCCCAGATCAGCGGCGAGAAGCCCGCGTACTTGGGCAGCAGCGAGTCGTGCACGTTCAGCGTGCCGTGCCGGGGGAGACCGAAGATGCGCGGGGGGATCCAGGTCCGCCAGTTGTTGGCGACGATGATGTCCGGATCCGCTTCCTTGAGCCGCGTGAACAGCTCCTCGTCGTCGGGGCGGTTGCGGATCAGGACCGGTACGCCGTGCTCCTCGGCCAGGTCGGCGACCGAGTCGCTCCAGATCTTCTCGTACGCGTGCTCGCTCTTGGGATGCGTCACGACCGTCACCACGTCGTGCTCGGAGTCCAGGAGAGCGCGCAGGGTGCGGTGCCCCCAGGTCTGATAACCGAACATGACGACCCGCATGGGGTTCCTCCTCAGGGCGACGACGGGGAGCGATTAGTAAAGCAAGGCTAGCCTAAGTTCGCAACCTCGACAGCGTGGCTGAATTAGGTTAGCTTTCCCTAAGTTCCGCCCGCCCCGCAGATGGGAGTGACATGTCACAGGCTCTTCCTGACGACGCACCACCGATCCACGACCTCATCGGGATTGGCTTCGGCCCGTCCAATGTGGCCATGGCGATAGCGCTCAGCGAGCACAACGCCCGCGTCGGCAGGCAGGAGGCGGTCACCGCTCACTTCTTCGAGCGGCAACCGTGTTTCGGCTGGCACCGCGGCATGCTCATCGACGACGCCACGATGCAGGTCTCCTTCCTCAAGGACCTGGTGACGCTGCGCAACCCGTCCAGCGAGTTCAGCTTCCTCTGCTACCTCCAGGCCAAGGGGCGGCTGGTCGACTTCGTCAACGGCAAGAACCTCTTCCCGCTCCGGGTCGAGTTCCACGACTACTTCGAGTGGGCCGCCGCCCAGGTGGACGACATGGTGTCCTACGGGCACGAGGTCGTCGCCGTGCGGCCGGTCGTCCGCGACGGCGTGGTCGAGTACGTGGACGTCACGGCCCGCTCCGGGGCGGAGACGGTAGTCCACCGGGCCCGCAACCTGGTCATCGGCACCGGCCTGCAGCCGCGGATGCCGGAAGGCGTCGAGCGTACGGACCGGATCTGGCACAACTCCGAACTGCTGGCCCGCGTGGACGAACTGGACGGTTCCGACCCGTCCCGCTTCGTCGTGGTCGGCGCCGGGCAGAGCGCCGCCGAGAACGTGGCGTATCTGCGCCGCCGCTTCCCCGACGCAGAGGTTTGTGCCGTATTCTCCCGGTACGGATACAGCCCCGCCGACGACAGCAGCTTCGCCAACCGGATCTTCGACCCGGACGCGGTGGACGACTACTTCACCGCCCCCGACGAGATCAAGCGCAAGCTCATGGACTACCACGGCAACACCAACTACGCCGTGGTGGACATCGACCTGATCGACGACCTGTACCGCCAGGCGTACCGCGAGAAGGTCCTGGGCAGCGAGCGGCTGAGGTTCCTCAACGTGTCCCGGCTGACCGACGTCGTCGAGACCCCGGACAAGGTGCGCGCCACCGTCGAGTCCCTGGTCACCGGAGAACGCACCCCGCTGGACGCCGACGTGGTCGTCTACGCCACCGGCTACCGGTCCCCGGACGCCCTCGGACTGCTCGGCGACGTCGCGGACCGCTGCCACCGTGACGACCAGGGGCGGGTCCGCGTCGAGCGCGACTACCGCGTCGCCACCGACGCCGAACTGCGCTGCGGCATCTACCTCCAGGGCGGCACCGAGCACACCCACGGCATCACGTCGTCGCTGCTGTCGAACACCGCGATCAGGGTCGGCGACATCCTGGAGTCCATCGTGGACCGGGGGCGGCAGCCCGCCCCGGCGCACTCCGAGAGCGCCGCCGACGAGATCAGCACCCCGCTGTAGCCCGGCGCGCACCGCTCTCCCTCCTCCCCATAAGCTCCACCCCGCTCAGTGAAACCCCTGTGAAAGGAACAACCGTGTCCGCTGGTTCACGCTCCGCACTGCCGAGATTCGGTAGGAAGCTCCCCGTCGCGGCCACCGCCGTCGCCGCCGCGCTCGCCCTGACCTCGTGCGGCGGCTCCGACGACAAGGACACCGACACCAAGTCGGAGGGCAAGGCCACCGCCGCCGCCGAGTCCGGAGCCTTCCCGGTCACCGTCGAGCACAAGTACGGCAGCACCAAGATCGAGAAGGAGCCGAAGCGGGTCGTCACCCTCGGTCTGTCCGACCAGGACGCGGTGCTCGCGCTCGGCGTCAAGCCGGTCGGCGCGGTGGACTGGTTCAAGGAGGACCCGTACGGCAAGTGGCCGTGGACCAAGGAACTCTGGGGGTCCGACAAGCCGCAGATCGTCGGCGAGCGCGACGAGTACAACATGGAGAAGATCGCGGAGCTCAAGCCCGATCTGATCATCGCCCAGTACTCGGGCATGAAGAAGGAGCAGTACGAGACGCTCTCCAAGTTCGCCAAGGTCGTCGCCCAGCCCAAGGACCACCCCGACTACGGGGCCCCCTGGCAGACGATGACCAAGCAGATCGGCAAGGCGCTCGGCAAGGAGAAGGAGGCCGAGAAGAAGATCGCGGACATCGACGCGAAGTTCAAGGCCGTCCGCGACGAGCACCCCGAGTACGCGAAGCAGACCCTGGCCGTCGCCGACAGCTTCGAGGCGGGCAAGTACTCCGCGTTCACTGAGACCGACCCCAAGTCGATCTTCTTCAAGGAGCTCGGCTTCAAGCTGAAGCCCGAGATCGACGACATGGCCAAGCCCGGCTGGAACGTCGCCGAGCTGAGCGCCGAGAAGCTGGACGTGCTCGACGTCGACCGGCTCGTGTGGGTCACCTCCAACACCGAGTCCAACGACCGCATCAAGGCCGAGCCGCTGTACAAGAAGCTCGCCGTCCACCAGGAGAAGCGCGACCTGTTCGTGCCCTACCAGGACCCGGACGTCGGCGCCGCGTTCTCCTTCAACACGGTCCTGTCGATTCCCTACGCGATCGACGAGATCGACCCGCTGCTGAACTCCGACAAGTAACCGCACCACCGCTGACGTACGACCAGGGAAGGCGATCCGACCATGCGTGAGGCCGAGTCCGACCGGACAACCGCGATCGGGACACCCATCACCGGGACCCCCGTGACCGGTGCGCAAACCGGCATCTGGCTGGCCCAGCAGATCGAGCCCGACAGCTCGGTCTACCACGTGGCGTTCTCCCTGGAACTGCGAGGCGACACCGACCTCGACCGCCTCGCCGCCGCCGTGCGGCGGGCGGTCGAGGAAGCGGAGTGCCTGCACATACGCGTCACCCCCCACGGCGGCGGGGCACACCAGACGCCCGCGCCGCCCACCGGACCCGTCCCCGTCCCCGTGATCGACCTGCGCGGCGAGCCGGACCCCGACACCGCCGCCGCCGACTGGATGGAGGCCGACCGCACCCGGCCCGTCGACCTCGCCGAAGGACCCCTGTTCGCCCAGGCGCTGCTCCGCGTCGGCGCCGACCGCGTCCTGTGGTACCAGCGTTACCACCACATCGCGATCGACGGCGCGGGCGTCGCGATGATCTCCCGCCGGGCCGGTGAGCTCTACACCGCGGGCGAGGACGCCCCCGCACCCGACTGGGCCCTGTCCCGCCTGACCGGCGCCGACCAGGCCTACCGCGACTCCGCCCAGCGGACCGCCGACCGCGCCTACTGGCTGGACCGGATGGCCGGCCGCCCCGAACCCGTCCGCCTGGTCGAGCGCCCCGACACGCCGATGACCCGGCGGATACGCCGCACGGCACGGCTCCCGCAGCCGGACACCGCCCGGCTGCGCGCGGCCGCGCGCGCCGCGGGCGCCCGCCCGTCCCGGATCCTGGTCGCCGCCGTCGCCGCCTACCTGCACCGGGTCACCGGCGCACGGGACCTCGTACTCGGCCTGCCGGTCACCGCGCGCCTGGACGCCGCGGCCCGCGCCGTACCCGGCATGGCCTCCAACGTGCTGCCGCTGCGCGTCGCCGTCCGCGCCGACATGACCGCCGCCGAGCTCGTGACGGCGGTCGACGAGGCGATCGCCGGCGCCGTCGCGCACAGCCGCTACCGCGCCGAGGACCTGGCCAAGGACCTCGGCCTGGTCGACGGCGTGCCGGAACTGGTCGGGCCGACCGTCAACGTCCTGCCGCGCGCCGCGGATCTGCGCTTCGACGACCACCAGGCCGACTTCCAGCCGCTGTGGCTCGGCCCGGTCAGCGACCTGGCCGTCACCTTCACCGAACCGCGCGACGGCGAAACCCTGCGCGTCGACTTCGACGCCGACGCCGACGTGTGCGACGCGCGCACCCTCGCCGACCACGAGCGGCGCTTCCTGCTGCTCCTCGACGCGCTGATCACCGCCCCCGACCAGCCCCTCGCACGGCTCGCCCTGATATCCGACGCCGAACGGGAGACCCTGCTCAGGGACTTCGGGTCCGCGCCCCGCGAGGTCCCCGAGGTGTCCTGGCCCGCCGCCTTCGAGCAGCGGGCCCGGCACGCACCGGACGCCGTCGCGCTCATCTGCGAGGACCGGGAGCTGTCGTACGCGGAACTCGACGCCGCCGCCAACCGGCTGGCCCGCGTGCTGATCGCGCGGGGCGTGCGCCGCGAGGACGTCGTCGCGGTCGCCGTGCCGCGCTCGCCCGAACTGGTCGTCGCCCTGCTGGCGGTGATGAAGGCGGGAGCGGCCTATCTGCCGCTGGACGCCGACCACCCGCAGGACCGTATCGCCTACATGCTGTCCGACGCGGACGCCCAGGCCGTCGTCACCACCGGCGAACTCGCCGCCGCGCTCCCGGAACTGCCGGGAGTCGCGCACATCCTGCTCGACGACGCGGCCACCGCCGCCGAACTCGCCTCCGCCGACGCCGCCGCGCCGGGCGTGCCGGTCGCCCTCGACCAGGCCGCGTACGTCATCTACACCTCGGGCTCCACCGGCCGCCCCAAGGGCGTCGTGGTCACCCACGACGGCGTCGGCAGCCTCATCGCCACGGCCACCGACCGGATCGGCGTCGACGCCGCCAGCCGCGTCGTGCAGTTCGCCTCCGTCGGCTTCGACGTGACGGTCTGGGACCTGGTCATGTCGCTGTGCGTGGGCGGCACCGTCATCATGGTCCCCACCGAACGCCGGGTCGCCGGATCCGCCCTCACCGACTACGTCGCGGAGCACCGGGCCACCCATATGATCCTGCCGCCGTCGCTGGTCGCGGCGCTGCCGCAGGACTGCGAACTGCCCGAGGGCGCGGTCCTCGTCGTAGGCACCGAAGCGGTCCCGAACGAACTCATCGCCCGCTGGGCCACACGCCTGCGCGTCGTCGTCGCCTACGGCCTGACCGAGGCCACCGTCAACTCGACGCTGTGGCCCGCGGCCGCCGACTGGCAGGGCCCGGTGCCGATCGGCCGCCCCGACCCCAACACCCGCGCCTACGTCCTGGACTCCGCGCTGAGCCCGGTCGGCGCCGGCGTCGAGGGCGAGCTGTACGTCGCCGGGCGCGGCCTGGCCCGCGGCTACCTCGGCCGTCCGGGGCTGACCTCCGAGCGGTTCGTCGCCGACCCGTTCGGCGCGGCCGGGGACCGGATGTACCGGACCGGCGACCGCGTCCGCTGGCGGGCGGACGGCAACCTGGAGTTCCTCGGCCGCGCGGACGGCCAGCTCAAGATCCGCGGCCACCGCATCGAACCCGGCGAGATCGAGAGCGCGTTCATGGCCTGTCCGGGCATCGCCCAGGCGGCCGTCCTGGTACGCGAGGACCACCGCGCCGCCAAGCGCCTCGTCGCCTACCTGGTGGGCGAGGACGGCGCCGACACCGCCACCGCCGTGGCCGCGGCGCGCACCGACGTAGCGGCCGCGCTGCCCGACTACATGACGCCGTCGGCCGTCGTCACCCTGGACGGCCCCCTGCCGCTGACCCCCAACGGCAAGCTCGACACCCGCGCGCTCCCCGAGCCCGAATGGACCCAGGCGGCCGGCGACGCCCCGCCGACCACGCCCGAGGAGACCGTGCTCGCGGGGCTGTTCGCCGAGGTGCTCGGCCTGCCAGCGGTCGGCGTCCACGACAGCTTCTTCGAGCTCGGCGGCGACAGCATCGTCGCGATCCAGCTGGTCAACCGCGCCCGCGAGGCCGGACTCAGGCTCACGCCCCGCGAGGTGTTCCGCCGCCGCACCGTCGCGGCGCTCGCCGCGGCGGCGGACTCCGTCCCGGCGGCGGACCCGGCCGACGCGCCCGCCGCCACGGTGCTGGACGAGACCGCGCTGCCGGTCTCCCCGCTCCAGGAGGGCTTCTTCTTCCACGCGCAGTACGACGAGCAGGCCGCCGACCTGTACCTGGTCCAGGAGATCCTCGACCTCTCCGGGCCGGTCGACGCCGCCAGGCTGCGCGGCGCGCTGCAGACGCTGCTCGACCGGCACCCGCTGCTGCGCGCCTCGTTCCGGCAGCTCGCGGACGGCCGGGTGGTCCAGCGGCTGGCCGACGACGTCACCCTGCCGTGGCGGGAGGCCGACACCGCGCACACCGCACTCGCCGAACTGCTGCGCGCCGACCGGGCCGAGCGCTTCGACCTCGCCCGGCCGCCGCTGCTGCGGGCCACGCTGATCCGCGACGGCCAGCGCTCCCGGCTGCTCCTGACCCTGCATCACATCATCGCCGACGGCTGGTCGGTGACCGTGCTGCGGCGCGAACTCCTCGCCGCCTACCGGGGCGCGCAGCTGCCGCCCCCGCCCGCCCCGCACGCGTACCTGACCTGGCTGGCGGACCGGGACCGCGACGCCGCCCGCGAGGCCTGGCGCGAGGCCCTCGCCGGCCTGGAGGAGCCCACCCGGCTGCTGGGATCCGCCGCCGACAACGCCGCAGCGGCCGCCCGCCCCGAGCACCTCGACGTCACCCTGCCCGAAGGCCTCACCGCGGACCTGACCGCCTACGCCCGCACCCACGGCCTCACCCTCAGCTCCGTGCTGCACGGCGTGTGGGGCCTGCTGCTCGGCGGACTCACCGGCGGCTCGGACGTGGTGTTCGGCAGCACCGTGTCCGGCCGCACCACCGAGGTCGACGGCCTGGACTCCGCCGTGGG
This sequence comes from Streptomyces sp. O3, assembly GCF_054788135.1. NCBI lineage: Bacteria > Bacillati > Actinomycetota > Actinomycetes > Kitasatosporales > Streptomycetaceae > Streptomyces > Streptomyces sp. O3. Next base: position 32,410 of record NZ_JBTVYK010000013.1, on the reverse strand, counting down.
CCTGTTCATCAACACCGTGCCCGCACGGGTGCGGACCCGGCCCGACGACTCGCTCACCGCGCTGCTGCGACGCGTACAGGACGAGCAGGCCGGGCTCCTGGACCACCAGCACCTCGGCCTCGCGGACATCCAGCGGCTCACCGGAGGCGGCGAACTCTTCGACACCCTCGTGGTGTTCGAGAACTACCCGGCCGACGACCAGACTGCCCAGCCGGACCCGGACGCGCCGCACGTCACCGGCGTCGAGGTGTTCGACGCCGTGCACTACCCGCTGGCGCTCATCGTCCACCCCGGCGAGGCCCTCGCCTTCCGCTTCAAGCACGACGCCGCGCGCGTCGACCAGGACGCGGTCGCCGCGCTCGCCAGCCGCTTCGAGACGCTGCTGCGGACCGTGGTGACCGACCCCGACCGCCTTCTCGCCCAGCTCGACCTGCTGTCCCCGCGTGAACACGAGCGCCTCACCGCGCTCAACGCCACCGCACACCCCGTCCCGGACGCCACACTGGCCTCCCGGTTCGCCGCGCAGGCGGCCCGCACCCCGCAGGCCCCGGCCGTGGTCTTCGACGGCGTCACCCTGTCGTACGCGGAACTCGACCGGCGCGCCGAGCTGCTCGCCCGGCGGCTGCGGGCCCTGGGCGCGGGCCCCGAGCGGTTCGTCGCGGTCGCCGTGCCGCGCTCGGCCGAACTGATGGTCGCGCTGCTCGGCGTACTCAAGTCGGGGGCCGCGTATCTGCCCCTGGACCCGGACTACCCGGCCGACCGGGTGGCGTACATGCTCGCCGACTCCGGGGCGCGCACCGTCGTGACCGTCCCCTCCGTCGCCGGGCGGCTGCCCGACGCCGACGGCCTGGAGCGGCTGGTACTCGACGCCGCCGGCCAGGTCACCGGGGCCGAGCCCGCTAACGCGGACACGGACCCGCCGGCCGTCCCCGCCGACGCCGACCACCCCGCCTACCTGATCTACACCTCCGGCTCCACCGGCCGCCCCAAGGGCGTCGTCGTCACCCACCGGGCGATCGCCAACCGGCTCGCCTGGATGCAGGGCCAGTACACCCTCGCCGCCGACGACCGCGTCCTGCAGAAGACCCCGTCCAGCTTCGACGTGTCGGTGTGGGAGTTCTTCTGGGCCCTGCTGGAAGGGGCCACGGTGGTACTCGCCCGGCCCGACGGCCACCGGGACCCCGCCTACCTGGCCGAGCTGATCCGCGCCGAACGCGTCACGACCCTGCACTTCGTCCCCTCGATGCTGGCCGCGTTCGTCCAGGCCATGGAGGCACGCGCGGACGGGCCCGACTGGGCGGCCAGCCTGCGCCGCGTCTTCGCCAGCGGCGAGGCGCTCACCGGCGACGCGGCCCGGCGCTGGCAGGAGCTCACCGCGCGCCGCGCCCAGGGCCCCGTCCCGCTGCACAACCTGTACGGGCCGACCGAGGCGGCCGTGGACGTCACCTGGTTCCCCTACGAGGGCGGCGCCGAGCTCGCCGTGCCGATCGGCCACGCGGTGTGGAACACCCGGCTGCACGTCCTGGACCCCTTCCTGCGGCAGGTACCCGACGGCGTGCCCGGCGAGCTGTATCTGGCCGGGGTCCAGCTGGCCCGCGGCTACCACGGCAGGACCGCCCTGACCGCCGAACGGTTCGTGGCCGACCCGTACGGCGCGCCGGGGGAGCGGATGTACCGCACCGGAGACCTGGTACGGCGGCGCGCGGACGGGGCGATCGAGTACCTCGGACGCACCGACCGGCAGGTCAAGATCCGCGGCAACCGCATCGAACTCGGCGAGATCGAGGCGGCGCTCGCCGCCCAGCCGGGCGTCGCCAGCGCGGCCGTGACCGTACGCGACGGCGCACTCGTCGGCTACGCCGTGCCCACCCAGGACGCGGCCGCCACCGACGCGGCCGTCGCCGCCGACACCCTGCGCACGGCGCTGAGCGACGCGCTGCCCGCGCCCCTGGTGCCCAGCGCCGTCGTGGTCATCGACGCGCTGCCGCTCACCCCCAGCGGCAAGCTCGACCAGAACGCCCTGCCCGCGCCCGCCACGGCGGCCACGGCCGGCTCACGCGCGCCGCGAGACGACCGCGAGCGCGCCTTCTGCGAGGTGTTCGCCGCCGTGCTCGGCCTGCCCGAAGTCGGCGCGGACGACGACTTCTTCGTTCTGGGCGGGGACAGCCTCACGTCCATCGCCGTCGCCACCCAGGTCCGTGAGAGAGGACTGACGATCAGCACCCGCGACGTCTTCGAGGCCCGCACCCCGGCCGCGCTCGCCGCCGTCGCCGGGAGCGAGCCGGAGCCCGAGCCCGCCGCACCCGCCGCCACCCCGGCCGCGCCCCAGGACACGGCGCAGGACGTGACGGTGGCCGCCGCGGACGCCGGGCAGGCCGCCGCCGCGCTCCAGGCCATGCTGGCCCAGCAGTCCGGCGACACCGTCGACCCCGCCCTGCGGGCCCTGCTCGACCAGCTGGTCGCCGCGTCCGGCGCCCCCGAACAGCCCCAGGAACCCGAACAGCCCCAGGAACCCGCGGGGCCCCTGGGCGGCCTGGAACTCTCACCCGAGGACACCGACCGCGTCGCGGCCGTCGCCGGACTGCCGGTCGCCGACATCTGGCCGCTGTCGCCGCTCCAGGAAGGCATGTACTTCCACGCCAGCTACGACGTCGGCGCGGACTCCGGGGCCCTGGACGTCTACCTGTCCCAGGAGACCCTGCACCTGGACCGCCGGGTCGACGCCGACCGCCTGCGGGCCGCCTGCCGGACCCTCCTCGAACGCAACACCGGCCTGCGCGCCGGGTTCACCAGCGACGGCCTGCCGGGCCCCGTGCAGTTCATCGTGGACGGCCTGGAGATCCCGCTCACCGAAGCCGACCTCACCGACGTACCCGTCGAACAGCAGCAGGCACGCGTCGACGCGCTCCTCGCGGCCGACCGCCAGCAGCGCTTCGACCTCGCCGCGCCGCCGCTGTGCCGCCTGCTGCTGATCCGCCTGCCGGACGGCACGGACCGGCTCGTCGTCACCCACCATCTCATCCTGTGGGACGGCTGGTCCGCCTGGCTGTTCCTGGAGGAGCTGTTCACGCTGTACGAGCGGTCCGGCGACGCCACCGGGCTCACACCCGCCGGGTCCTACCGCGACTACCTGGCCTGGCTCGACCAGCAGGACAGCGCGGCCGCCCTGACGGCCTGGCGGGACGCGCTCTCCGGCTTCGACGAGCCGACCCTGGTCGCGCCGACCGGCCGCGACGGCGACCCGGTCATCCCCACCGACTTCGACGCGGTACTCCCCAAGGAGACCAGCGACCGCCTGCGGAACCTCGCCCGCGGCCGCGGACTCACCCTCAACACGGTGCTGAACGCCGCCTGGGGCCTGGTCCTGTCGGCCGTGGTCGGCCGCGACGACGTCGCCTTCGGCACGGCCGTGGCCGGACGGCCCACCGACATCCCGAACGCGGCCGGCGTCATCGGCATGTTCCTCAACACGGTGCCGACCCGGATCGCCTTCGCGCCCGGCGAGCCGCTCCAGGACCTGCTGCGGCGCATGCAGTCCGAGCGCGCCGCCGTCATGCCGTACGAGCACGTGGGACTCGGCGCGCTCCAGCAGGAGACCGGCCACCGCCGCCTGTTCGACACGCTGTTCGTGCTCCGCTCCGCCGACGGCGAGGACCGGGCCGCCGCGCTGCGGCAGCGGCACGGCATCGTCGACGTGACCAACGTCGACGGCACCCACTTCCCGCTCACCCTCATCGTCACCCCCGAGGCCAGCCTGCGGGTGACCCTGGCGGCACGCCCCGACCTGTTCGACGCCGAGGCCGCGACGACCGTCCTCACCCGGTTCACCACCGTCCTGGAACGCCTGGCCGACGCGCTGGACGCCGGGACCGGCGCCGCCAGCGGCGTCGACCTGCTGCTGCCCGCCGAGCGCGCCGCGCTGGCCGCCGCATGGGCCGACACCCGGCACCCGGTGACCGACGAGACCATCGCCGACCTGCTCGCCGCCCAGACGGCCCGCACCCCGGACACCACGGCCCTGGTCTTCGGCGAGAACACCCTCACCTACGCCGAACTGGACGCCCGGATCAACCGGCTGGCCCGGCTGCTCATCGCCCGCGGCGCGGGCCCCGAGAAGGTCGTCGCGCTGGCGCTGCCGCGCTCCATCGAGATGGTGGTGGCGCTGTTCGCCGTGCTGCGCACCGGCGCCGCGTACCTGCCGCTGGACCTGGACCACCCCGCCGACCGGCTGCGCATGATGGTCGAGGACACCGGGCCGCTGTGCCTGCTGTCCACCACCGCCGTCGCCCCGACCCTGCACGGCCCCACCGGCCCCCTGGCAGCCGAGGTCCTGCTCGACGACCAGGCCGTCGCCGCCCGGCTCGCCGACCTGCCGTCCGGCGAGGTCACCGACGCCGAACGGCCCGCGTTCGCGCACGGCCTGCCCGGCCGCCTCGAACACCCCGCGTACGTCATCTACACCTCGGGCTCGACGGGACGGCCCAAGGGCGTCGTCACGCCCTACCGGGGCCTGACGAACATGCAGCTCAACCACCAGCGGGAGATCTTCGACCCGGCGATCGCGTCGGCGGGCGGACGACGGCTGCGCATCGCGCACACCGTGTCCTTCGCCTTCGACATGTCCTGGGAAGAACTGCTCTGGCTCGTCGAGGGCCACGAGGTGCACATCTGCGACGAGGAACTGCGCCGCGACGCCGAGGCCCTGGTCGCCTACTGCGACGCCCACCGCGTCGACGTGGTCAACGTGACGCCCACCTACGCCCAACTGCTCATCGAGGAGGGCCTGCTCGACCACGACGAGCAGGCCGGACGGCACCGGCCCGCGCTGGTGCTGCTCGGCGGCGAGGCGGTGTCCGACGCGGTGTGGACGCGGCTGCGCCGCACCGAGGGCACCTACGGCTACAACCTGTACGGGCCCACCGAGTACACCATCAACACACTCGGCGGCTCGACCACGGACAGCCCGACCCCGACCGTCGGCATGCCGATCCGCAACACCAGGGCGTACGTGCTCGACACGATGCTGCGCCCGGTCCCGCAGGGCAGCCCCGGCGAGCTGTACATCGCCGGTACCGGCCTGGCCCGCGGCTACCACGACCGGCCCGGCCTCACCGCCGAGCGGTTCGTCGCCGACCCGTTCGGCGCGCCGGGCGAGCGGATGTACCGCACCGGCGACCTCGTACGGCAGCGCCCGGACGGCCTGATCGACTTCCTCGGCCGCACCGACGACCAGGTCAAGATCCGCGGCTACCGGGTCGAACTGGGCGAGATCTCCACGGCGTTGACCGCGCACCCCGACGTGGCCCACGCGGCGGTCGTGGTCGCGAACACCGGCGGGACGAAGCGACTCGTCGGCTACGTCGTCACCGAGACCGAGGCGGCGGACCAGGGCGACCGCGACGGGCTCGTCCAGTCGCTGCGCGAGCACCTGAAGGCCAGCCTGCCCGACTACATGGTCCCGGCCGCGCTGGTCCCGGTCCCCGCCCTGCCGCTGACCGTCAACGGCAAGCTCGACGTGCGGGCCCTGCCCGCCCCGGACCTCGCCGGTCCTTCCGCCAGCCGTCCGCCCCGTACGCCGCAGGAGGAGACCCTCTGCGCGCTGTTCGCCGAAGTACTCGGACTGCCCGAGGGCGGCGTCGGCATCGACAGCGACTTCTTCGACCTCGGCGGCCACTCGCTGCTGGCCACCAAGCTGATCAGCCGGGCCCGCACCGCGCTCAGCGCCGAACTGGCGATCCGGGACCTGTTCGAGGCGCCGACCGTCGCCGAACTGGTGGAGCGCGCGACCGGCTCGCCCACCGCCGACCGCCCGGCGCTCACCGCGGGCGACCGCCCGGCCGAGCTGCCGCTGTCCCACGCCCAGCAGCGCCTGTGGGTCGTCCAGCAGATCGAGTGCACCTCGGCCGCGTACAACTTCCCGCTGGTCATGCGGCTGCGCGGCAGGCTCGACACGGACGCCTGGCGGGCCGCGCTGGCCGATGTGACGGCCCGCCACGAGGCGCTGCGGACGGTCTTCGCCGAGCGCGAAGGACAGGCCTTCCAGCGGGTCCTGCCCGCCGGCCAGGCGCAGCCCGTGGTGGAGTGCCTGCGGGCCGCCGAGGACGAGGTCGCCGGTATCGTCGAAGCGACCGTCAACCGCCCGTTCGACCTCAGCGCCGAACTGCCGCTGCGCGCCACCCTCATCGAGGTCGCGCCGGACGAGCACATCGCCGTCACGCTGCTGCACCACATCACCACCGACGAGTGGTCCGACCGGCCGTTCCTGCGCGACCTGGCCACGGCCTACGACGCCCGCCGCTCCGGTGCGGCGCCCGACTGGGAGCCGCTGCCCGTCCAGTACGCCGACTACGCGCTGTGGCAGCAGCGGCTGCTCGGCGACCCGGCCGACCCGCGGAGCCTGGCCGCCCGGCAACTCGCCTACTGGCAGCAGACCCTGGCGGGCGCGCCGGAGGAGATCGAGCTGCCGGCCGACCGGCCGCGGCCCGCGCGCCCGTCCTTCACCGGCGCCGAACTCGCCGTCGAGTTCGACTCCGCCGACTACCGGGGACTCAAGCGGCTCGCCAAGGACAGCGGCGTCAGCATGTTCATGGTCGTGCACGCGGCCGTCGCCGCCCTGCTGCACCGCATGGGCGGCGGAACGGACATCCCGCTCGGCTCGCCCATCGCCGGACGCGGCGACGAAGCGCTCGACGACCTGGTCGGCTTCTTCGTCAACACGCTCGTGCTGCGCACCGACCTGAGCGGCGACCCCAGCTTCACCGAGCTGCTCGACCGGGTCCGGGACACCGACCTGGCCGCGTTCTCGCACGCGGACGTGCCGTTCGAGTCCGTCGTCGAGCAGCTCAACCCGACGCGGTCACTCGCCCGCAACCCGCTGTTCCAGGTGATGGTCGGCTACCACAACCGCACCGACGAGGAGCTGCGCCTGCCGGGCCTCGGCGTGGAGTACGTGCCGTTCCAGATCAAGTCCGCCAAGTTCGACCTGGTGTTCAGCTTCACCGAGCACACCACGGCCGACGGGGACGCGGGCAGCCTCGGCTGCCGCCTGGAGTTCGCCGCCGAACTGTTCGACCAGGACACCGCGGAGCGGCTCGGCGAGCGCCTGCGCCGCCTGGTCGCGGCGGTGGTCGCCGCCCCCGGAGCGCCGCTGTCCGAAGCGGCGGTCCTGTCGGCCCCCGAGCGCCGTCTGGTCCTGGACGACTTCAACGCCACCGCCCGCACGGTCGACGAGGACACGCTGCCCGGCCTGTTCGCGCGGCGGCTCGCCGAACGCCCCGACGCGGTCGCCGTCGTGGAATCCGCGTCCCGGTCCGTGAGCTACGCGCAGCTGGACGCCAGGGCCAACCGGATCGCCCGGCTGCTGGCCGCGCGCGGCGTGCGCGCCGAGAGCGTGGTCGGCGTGGCCGTGCCCCGCTCGGCCGACATGGTCGCGACGGTGCTCGCCGCGCTCAAGCTGGGCGCCGCGTTCCTGCCGCTCGACCTGGCCCACCCCGCCGACCGGCTCACGTACATGATCGAGGACTCCGGGGCCGCCCTGGTCGTCGGCACCGAGCCGGTGGCCGGGAAGCTCCCCGCCGTGGCGGGCGCCCCCGTGGTGCTGCTCGACGCCCCCGACACCGCGGCCGAACTCGCCCGGCTCCCCGAGACCGCACCGGACACCGCGCCGACGGCCCTGGACCAGGCCGCGTACGTGATCTACACCTCCGGGTCGACCGGCCGCCCCAAGGGCGTGATCGTCCCGCACGAGGGCATCGCCAGCCTGGTCGCCACCGCGGTCGACCGGATGGGCCTCCAGCACGACAGCAGGGTCCTGCAGTTCGCGTCGATCGGCTTCGACGTCTTCGTGTTCGAGCTGTCCATGGCGCTGTGCCACGGCGGCCGCCTGGTCCTCATCTCCGACGAGGCACGGGTCGCCGGTCCCGCGCTCACCGACTTCCTGGCCGACCACCGGATCAGCCATATGATCCTGCCGCCGTCCCTGGTGTCGGCGCTGCCCGCGGGCTGCGAACTGCCCGAGGGCTCGACGGTCCTGGTCGGCACCGAGACCGTGCCGCCGGACCTGTTCGACCGCTTCGGCGCCAGGGCCGACCTGATCGCCGCGTACGGACTGACCGAGGCCACGGTGAACTCCACCCTCTGGCCCGCCCGCGAGGCGGGCGGCCGCCCCGCCGGCCGGGTGCCGATCGGCCGCCCCGACCCGAACACCGTCTGCTATGTGCTCGACGCGCACCTGCGCCCGGTTCCGCCGGGCGTGGCGGGCGAGCTGTACGTGGCCGGACGCGGACTCGCCCGCGGCTATCTCGGCAGGCCGGGGCTGACGGCGGAACGGTTCGTCGCCGACCCGTACGGCGGACCCGGCAGCCGGATGTACCGCACCGGCGACCGCGCCCGCTGGCGGCGTGACGGCACCCTCGACTTCCTGGGCCGGGTCGACAACCAGGTGAAGATCCGCGGCTTCAGGATCGAGCTCGGCGAGATCGAGGCGGCGCTCACCGGCCACCCCGCGGTCAGCCAGGCCGCCGTGGTCCCGGACCGTACCGGCGACATCGTGCGCCTGGTGGCCTATACCGCCGCCGAGTCCGCCCCGCGGGAGGCAGCGGAGACGGCCACGGCCGCGAGCGGTCCGCAGGAGCTGCGCGCGCACGTCGCCGGGCTGCTGCCCGAGTACATGGTGCCCGCCCTGGTGGTGCCCCTGGACGGCCCGCTGCCGCTGACCCCCAACGGAAAGCTCGACCGCAGGGCGCTGCCGCCGGTGGACTGGTCCCAGCTCACCGGCGAGGCCCGCCCGGCCACCGAGACCCAGGCCAGGCTCGCCGGGCTGTTCGCGGAGATCCTGAAGCTGGACGCCGTGGGCGTCCACGACAACTTCTTCGCGCTGGGCGGCCATTCGATGGCCGCGATGCGGCTGCTCGGCCGGATCCGCACCGTCTTCGGCGCCGAACTGAGCATCCGGGACGTCTTCGACGCGCTGACCGTCGCCGGTCTCGCCGCCAAGCTGGACACGGCCGACGCCGCCCGGCCCGCGCTGCGCCCGGCCGACCGGGACGCCGGGGACGCCGGAGCCGCCGGGGACGAGGCCGCGCTGCCGCTGGCCCCCGTACAGCGCTGGCAGTGGTCCTCCTACCGCCGGCACGCCGCGTTCGACCACGCGCTGGTCCTGCGCGCACCCGGCGGCGGCCTGGACGCCGACGCGCTCACGGCCGCGCTGGGCGACGTGGCGGCCCGGCACGCGCCGCTGCGCACGGTGTTCGCCGAGCGGGACGGCGTGGTGTACCAGCACCGCACCGAGCCGCCGACCCTGGAACTCCTGTCCTGCGCCGGCCTGGAGGCCCGGCTCGCCGAGCTCGCCGCCCAGCACCCGGATCTCACCGGCGAACCGCCGGTGCGCGCCCGGTTGCTGACCGGCGCGGACGGCGGCCAGGCGGTGCTGCTGACGCTGCACTACCTCGCGGTCGACGAATGGTCCGTGGTCCCGCTGTTCCGCGACCTCACCACCGCCTACGCGGCCCGCGTCGACCAGCGGGAACCCGACTGGACGCCGCTGCCGGTCAGTTACGCCGACTACACCCGGTGGGCCTATGAGGTACTGGGCGACCCGGCCGACCCCGAGAGCATCGGCGGCCGCCAACTGGCGTACTGGCAGCGGACCCTGAAGGATCTGCCGGGCGCACTCGCGCTGCCGACGGACCGGCCGCGCCCCGCCGAGCCCGAGCCGCCCCACGCCGACCACGTCGGCTTCGTACTCGACGAGCGGCTGCACGCCGACGTGGACCGGCTCGCCCAGGCGACCGGCACCAGCATGTTCATGGTCCTGCACTCGGCGCTCTCGGCGGTGCTCACCGCGCACGGCGCGGGCACCGACCTGCCGATCGGCACCATGGTCGCCGGACGCCCCGACGACCAACTGGCCGATCTCGTCGGCTGCTTCTTCAACACCGTCGTGCTGCGCACCGACACCGCGGGCGACCCGAGCTTCGCCGAACTGCTGACCCGCGTGCGCGAGACCACCCTCAGCGCGCTGGACCGGCAGGACGTGCCGTTCGACGACGTCGTCCGCGCCACCGGCCTGCCGTTCACCGGACCCCAGGTCATGGTGATCCACCACGAGCAGGCGCAGCTCGCGGAACTCGAGGGCGGCATGGGCCAGTTGGATGTCGTACCGACCGGCTCGACGAAGGCGGAGCTGACGCTCAGCTTCCACGAGCCGCAGGGCGACGGCCCGGTGCACTGCGCGCTGATCTACGCGGCTCGGCTGCTCGGCCGGGCCAAGGCCGAGCAGCTGGCCGACGAACTCCTCAGCCTGCTGCGCCACGCGGCGGCCGCCCCCGAGCAGCCGCTCTCCGAACTGTCCACGAAGACCACGCACACCACGCACACCACCACGAAGTCCGCAAGGAGCGACGCATGACCACCAACCCGTTCGAGGACCCGCAGGCCAGCTACCTGGTCCTGGTCAACGACGAGAACCAGCACTCGCTGTGGCCCGCCTTCGCCGACGTGCCCGCGGGCTGGCGCACCGCCTTCGGCGCGGACTCGCGCGAGGCGTGCGTGGCCTACGTCGAGTCCCACTGGACCGACCTCCGCCCCGCCAGCCTCACAGCCGCACAGGCCTGACCCGCCGCCCAGACCCACCCGCTCGCCGCCTGCACCGGCCCCGCCCGGCGCTGGCGGCGAACCGCGTCACAGCCCCCTGACCACCCCACCCAGCACCCACGCCACCCCTCCACCCCACCCGGCAAGGCCGCGCCAAACCCCACCCCGCCCGGCGTTTGCGCCCAGCCTTTGGCCCCGCCCGGCGGGGCTTTGCCGACCTCCAGCCCGGCTGATGCTTGCGGCCGACCCTCCAGCCCGCCCGGCGGGGCCCTGCCGAGCTCCAGCCCGGCTGGTGCCCGCGCCCGCCCAACCCTTTTAAGCCCCCGGCGGGGCCTTGCGAAGCCCCAGCCCGGCTGGTGCTTGAGGCCGGTCCTTGGCCCCGCCCGGCGGGGCTTTGCCGACCTCCAGCCCGCCCCGCAAGGCAGCCGAACCCCAGCTCGCCCAGTGTCTGCGGCCAGTCCTTGAGCCCGCTCGGCGGGGCCCTGGCGAACTTCAGCCCGGCCGGCGTTTGAGGCCATCTTTGAGCCTGGCCGGCGAGGCCTTTCGGGAAGGGGCGGGGTGGGGGACGACTCTCTGGCGCGTACCCCCACCCCACCCGGCGTCGCCCGACACGCCCCCCGAAAAGACCGAAGGCCCCCGAGAAACGGGGCCTTCGGCGCGAGAACAGCGGCGGGGCAGAGCGGGGCGGAGCCCAGGGCTCAGGCGACCGGCTCCCGCGGCGCACGGCGGCTGTCCGACCACGCCGACCACAGCGCCGCGTAGTGCCCGCCCGCCGCCACCAGCTCCTCATGCGTACCGTTCTCGACGACCCGCCCGTCGTCGAGGACCACGACCCGGTCCGCGGCGGCCGCCTGCGGCAGCCGATGCGCCACCAGCAGCCCCGTACGTCCCTTCATCGCCCGCGCCGCCGCCGCTTCCAGCGTGCGCGCCCCCGCGCTGCCCGCGTCGGCGGTCGCCTCGTCCAGGATCGCCACCGGCGGGTCGGCCAGCACCAGCCGGGCCAGGGCCAGATGCTGCGCCTGCGCGACGGTGAGCCGGTGCCCGCCCTCGCCGACCACCGTATGGATGCCGTCCGGCAGCGCCTCGGCCCAGGACAGCGCGTCGACTCGGGCCAGCGCGGCGCGCAGCTGGTCGTCGGTGGCCTCGGGGCGCGCCAGGCGCAGGTCGTCCGCGAGCGGCCCGGCGAACACATGGGCCTCCTGGTTGATCAGCGCCACGGCCTTGCGGACCCCGTCCGGGCCGAGCTCGCGCGCGTCCACTCCGCCGAGCAGCACCGCCCCCGAGGTCGGCTGGTGGATACCGGCGATCAGCTTCGCCAGGGTGGTCTTACCGGCCCCGCTCGCGCCGACCAGGGCGACCCGCTCCCCGCTGCGCACCTCCAGGTCGACCTCGCTCAGCACCTGATGGCCTGACACGTACGCGTGGCTCAGCGCGGTCACCTTGACCGACCCGTCCACCGGCGCGGCGGGCCGGGCGGGCTCGTCCTCGGGGGGCAGGTTCGACACGCCGACCAGGCGGGCCAGGCTCGCCCCGGCCGACTGCGCCTCGTCGATGAGGAACAGCGCCGCGTTGATGGGGTTGAACAGGCTGTGGAAGTACAGCGCGGCGGCGGTCGCCGTGCCGATGCTCACCGACCCGTTGTCGACCAGCGCGAAGCCGGTGACCAGCACCGCGGCCAGGCCGAGGAACTCGGCGATGTTGAGCCGTGAGAAGAACCCCGTCACCAGCCGGATGCCGCGCAGCGCCAGCTCGACGGCGTCGTGCGAGCGCCGTTCGAGCAGGTCCGCGTGACGCCCGTTCAGGCGGAAGGCGCGTACGGTCCGCACCCCGCCCACGCTGTCCAGGAGCTGGTGCTGCAGGGCGCCGGTCGCCACCCGGTGCGCGGCGTACACGGGGGCCGCGCGCGGCAGGTACCACCGCACGGTGAGCACATGGACCGGTACGGACACCAGCACGGCGAGCAGGAAGCGCCAGTCGAGCACGGCCAGGCCGACCAGCGTCAGGGCGATGGTGAGCATGGAGCGGCTGAACTCCGGCAGGGCTTGGCGCACAGCCTTGGTCACCACGGTCACATCGCTGGTCACGCGCGAGGTCAGATCGCCCGAACCGGCCTGCTCGACGCGTTCCAGCGGCAGCCGCAGCGCCCGCTCGATGAACCGTTCCCGCACGCTCGCGAGCATGGTCTCGCCGAGCCGGGCGACCAGCGAGCTGCCGATCGCGGTCGCGATGCCCCGCCCCACGGCCACGGCGAGCAGCAGCACCATCGGCAGGGTCAGCGCGCCGGCGCCGCGCTGTTCGACGACCAGGTCGACGATGCGGCCGAGCAGCGGGGCGGTGAGCAGGCCGATGCCCGTCCCGATGACCAGTACGGTCACCGCGGACGCCGCGAGCAGGCGGTGGCCGCGCAGCAGGGAGCGGATGACGGCGAGGGTCTGGGCGCCGGTGGCGATCGGCAGAAGTGCGCGGTCGGGCGTGCTGGCTGCGCTCATCGGCTGTCCTTCGTCGATCGGCTGTCCGGCGGCGGTCGGCTGTCCGGCGGCGGTCGGCTGTCCCGCGGGGGTCGGCTGCTCTGCGGGGGTCGGCTGTTCTGCGTCGGTCATGTCAGTACCACCGAGCGGTAGGTCGCGTCGGTGGCGACGAGGTCGGGGTGGCGGCCGTCCGCGGTCACGGCGCCGTCGTCGAGCAGCACCACCCGGTCGGTCACGGCGAGCAGCGCGGGGCTGGTGGTGACCAGGACCGTGGTGCGGTCGCGGCGGAGTTCCCTGAGGCGGGCGGCGATCCGGGATTCGGTGACGGTGTCCACGGCGGTGGTCGGGTCGTGCACCACGAGCACCGGCTGGTCGGCGGCGAGCGCGCGGGCCAGCGCGACCCGCTGCCGCTGTCCGCCGGACAGCGAACGCCCGCGCTCGGTGAGCGGGGTGTCCACGCCGTCCGGCAGATTGCGGGCGACGTCGTCCGCGGTCGACGCGGCGAGCGCGGCGTCCACCGGTGCGCCGTCCCGCGTCGCGCCGTCTGTGGCCGCGTCGGCGTCGGCGTCCGTCCCGGCCCGTACGTTGTCGATCAGGCTGCTCTCGAACAGGTCCGCGTCATGGTGGGCGACCAGGATCGCGCGCCGCACGTCGGTGGGGTCGAGCTGGGCCAGGGGGGTGCCGTCCAGTTCGACGGCGCCTTCGTCGGGGTCGCGTTCCCGGCCCAGGCACACCAGCAGATCGGCCGCGACGGCCGGGTCCTTGGCGACGACGCCGACCACGCTCCCGGCCGCGATGTCCAGGTCGACGCCGCGCAGCGCGCCCTGCGTGACCCCGCGCAGCCGGAGCCCTCCGGCGACCGGGGCGGGCAGCGCGGCCGAGCCCGCCGTCACCGCGGGCGGCGCGGCCAGCACCTCGGCGATCCGCGCGGCCGACGCACGGCCCTGCGCGAACTCGCCGTTGACGAAGGTGAGGAGCTGGAAGGGGCCCAGCAGGAACTGGGCGAGCCCGACGGCCGCCACCAGCTCGCCGACGCTGATCTCGCCGCGCATCGCCAGATGCGCGCCGACCAGGCCGATGACCACGATGAAGATCCCGGTCAGCGCGAGGATCGCGCCGTCGTGCCAGGCCCGGCTGCTGGCCGCCCGCAGCGCCGCGGCCAGCGAGTCCTGGCTGGTACGCCGGTACCGGTCGACCGCCGCCGGTTCGGCGCCGATCCCCTTGAGCACCCGCAGCCCGGCGACCAGGTCGGCGGCGACGCCCGAGGCGTGCGCGGCGCGCTCCTGTTCGACGCCGCTGCGCCGCTCCAGCGGCATGCTGATCCGGTGCCCGAGCCACAGCAGCGGCGGGGCGCCGAGCAGGACGAGCAGCCCGAGCGGCACCGAGATCCGCAGCAGCAGCACGGCGCTGACGGCGAGACCGGCGAGGGCCGCGAGCCCGAACGGCAGGGTGGCGGGGACCGCGCCCACCCGCTTGGCGTCCGCCGTGGCGATGGTGGTGAGCACGCCGGGCAGCCGCCCCGCGTCCGCTCCGCCGCGCGGGTCGAGCACACGCGCGCCGAGGTCGAGGCGTATCCGGTGCGCGCCCTGCTCACCGGCGCGTTCGCTGATCCGGGCGGCCGTGCGGTAACAGGTCGACAGGACGAAGAAGAGGGCGGCGAGCACCAGGATCCAGCGCAGCAGGGCGCTGGACGAACCGGTCGCCACCGCCTTGTCGATGACCACGCCGATGACGACGGGGACCATCGCCTCGCACGCCTGGTGCGCCATGCCGAGCAGCGACGCGCCGATGACGCGGCGGCGTTGGCCGCCGATCGCCCGCCGGAGGACGTCGCCCCCCGTTGGTCCTCCATCGAGCATTCGGTACCTCCGCGAAGACCATCGATCGTATAAGTTAGGTAAGGCTACTCTAATTAGTTGGAGTCTCGGACTGTTGACCCTGTGTAATACATACGGTTAGCCTGCCCTAAGTACAACCGTTCGTAGGGTGCCGCGTCAGTGCCGCGTCGTGCCGTGAGGTGGGGGGACAGTCCTTGGTGTCGGTCGACGCGTCGGCGCAGTCCGAGAACGATACGAGCGACACACCGCCCCCGCCGCCGCGCCGGGGCGCCGCGACGGCGCTGCGCGGCCTGGGGCTGCTCGTGGCCGTCGCCGCGCTGGTCGTCATCGCCCTGCTCAGCGTCTGGCTCGGGACTCGCGGGATTCCGTTCACCTCCACGTGGGACGTGCTGTGGCACAACGACGGCTCCAAGGCCGCCGTGGTCATCCACGACTACCGCATCCCCCGTACCCTGCTCGGCCTGCTGGTGGGCGTGGCGCTGGGAGTCGCGGGCGCGTTGATGCAGGCGCTGACCCGCAACCCGCTCGCCGATCCGGGCCTGCTCGGTGTGAACCTCGGCGCCTCGACCGGCGTGGTGGTGGCCATCGGGTTCCTGGGCGTGGGGTCGGTGCTCGGCTATGTGTGGTTCGCCTTCCTGGGCGCCGCGCTCGCGTCGGCGGCCGTCTATCTGCTCAGCTCGGCCGGGCGCGGCCCGGCCACACCGGAACGGCTGATCGTCGCGGGAGCGGCGCTCACCGCGGTGCTCTACGCCTTCAACTCGGCCGTGCTGCTGCTCGACCCCGAGGCCTTCGACGCCTTCCGGTTCTGGACGGTGGGCACGCTCGGCGGCCGGAACATCGACGTGGTGTACGTGATCCTGCCGTTCGTCGTCGTGGGCCTGGCGATCGCCCTGGCGCTGGCCAGGCCGCTGAACGCGCTGGCGCTCGGGGACCAGGCCGGACGGGCGCTCGGCGTCCGCGTCGGCCAGACCAGGGGGCTCGGCGCGGTCGCCGTGATGCTGCTGTGCGGCGCGGCCACCGCCGCGGCCGGGCCGATCGGCTTCGTCGGCCTCGCGGTGCCGCATGTGGCCCGGTTCGTGGTCGGACCCGACCAGCGCTGGGTGCTCGCGTACTCGACGCTGCTCGCCCCGATCCTGCTCCTCGGCTCGGACGTCCTGGGCCGGGTGATCGGCCGCCCCGGCGAGGTCCAGGTGGGCATCGTCACCGCGTTCCTGGGCGCCCCCCTGTTCATCGCGCTGTGCCGTCGCCGAAAGCTGGTCATGCTGTGAGCGCCCTGAAGACCGACCCCCCGAAGACCGTCGCCCCGAAGACGGCCGCCGACCGGGCCGCCGCGCGCACCGCCCCGCGGCGCGCGGTCGGCGGCCTGGTCGTACGCACCCGGAGCGGGCGGCTCTCGCTGCGCGTCAAGGGGCGCGCGGTCGCCGTGGCGACGGCCCTGCTGCTGACGTTCCTCGTGGTCGTCGCGGTCACCCTGACCACCGGTGACTTCGACCTGTCCGTCGGCGAGGTCCTCCAGGCGCTGGCCGGGAACGGGTCGGGCGCCGCCGACTTCATCGTCAACACCGTGCGCCTGCCCCGGCTGCTGACCGCGCTCTTCGTCGGCGCGGCCCTGGCGGTCAGCGGCGGCATCCTGCAGAGCCTCACCGGCAACGCGCTCGGCAGCCCGGACATCATCGGCTTCACCAACGGCGCGGCGACCGGAGCCCTGCTGGTCATCATCATGCTGCACGGCAGCATGCTCCAGATCGCGCTGGGCGCGCTGGTCGGCGGTCTCGCCACCGCGCTCGCCGTCTACCTGCTGGTGTTCACCAGAGGGCTGCACGGATTCCGGCTCGTCGTGGTCGGGATCGGGGTGAGCGCCCTGCTGCTCGCCGTCAACCAGTACCTGATCACCCGAGCCAGCCTCCAGGAGGCGCTGGAGGCGCAGACCTGGCTGATCGGCAGCCTGAACAGCCGGGGCTGGACCCAGGCGACCGGCGTGGGCATCGCCGTCGCGATCCTCCTCCCGCTCGCCTTCGCCTATGCCCGCAGGCTGGCGATGCTGGAGATGGGCGGCGACACCGCGAAGGCGCTCGGCGTCGATGTGGAGCGCAGCCGACTGGTCCTGCTCCTGGTCAGCGTGGCGCTGGCCGCGCTCGCCACGGCCGCGACCGGCCCGATCTGGTTCGTCGCGCTGGCCGCCCCGCAACTGGCCCGCCGCCTGACCCGGTCGTCCGGGCCCGCGCTGGTCCCGGCGGCCCTGATGGGCGCCGTCCTGCTGGCCGCGAGCGATCTCGCCATACAGCGGGTGTTCACCACCGCCATCCTGCCGGTGGGCGTGGCGACCGGCTGCATCGGCGGTCTCTACCTCATCTGGCTGCTGGTCACCGAGTCGCGAAAGAGCCGCACATGACCGAGACCGTGAACGAGCCACGTCCCATGGACGAGCCGCGTCCCGTGGAGGACACGCGTCCTGTGGAGGACACGCCCCCCACGCCGCCGCCCGCCCCCGCGGGCACTCGGCTGTGGGCCGAGAACCTCACGCTGTCCTACGACCAGCGGACCGTGGCGCGTGACCTCTCGGTCACCGTCCCCGACGGTTCGTTCACCGTGATACTCGGCCCGAACGCCTGCGGCAAGTCCACCCTGCTCAAGGCGCTGGCCCGGATGATCAGACCCAGGGCGGGCGAGGTGCATCTGGACGGCGCCCCGATCTCCTCGTACCGGCCGCGCGAGGTCGCCCGCAGGCTCGGCCTGCTGCCGCAGACGTCCACCGCCCCGGCCGGGATCACCGTGGGGGACCTGGTGGCCCGCGGCCGCTACCCGCACCAGCGGCTGCTGCGGCAGTGGTCCGTCGAGGACGAGGCCGCGGTGACCGAGTCGATGCGGCAGACCGGGGTGCTCGACCTCGCCGACCGGCCCGTCGACGACCTCTCCGGCGGTCAGCGGCAACGCGTGTGGCTGGCCATGGTGCTGGCGCAGCAGACCTCCATCCTGCTCCTGGACGAACCGACCACCTTCCTTGACATCGCCCACCAGATCGAGGTCCTGGACCTCTGCGCCGACCTGCACGAGCAGCGGGGGCACACGATCGTCGCGGTGCTCCACGACCTCAACCAGGCCTGCCGCTACGCCACCCACCTGGTGGTGATGCGCCCCGGCGGCGTCATCGCCGCCGAAGGCGACCCGGCGAAGGTGATGACCGCCGAGCTGGTCGAGGACGTGTTCGGCCTGCCGTGCCGGATCATCGACGACCCGGAGACCGGGACGCCGCTGGTCGTGCCCGCCGCCCGCAAACGCCCGGCCGCGGCGCAGGGCGTGGCCGCGGCGGTGACCGAGTAGGAGGCCGAAGCCCCGTGCTCTGTACGAAGCTGACGAACGCGCGGTTCCACACCATGGACCCGGCCCACCCCGTCGCCCACGAGCTGGGGATCTGGCGCGGCCGGATCGTGGGCCTGGACGACGCCGTGAGCGCGCTGCCCGCGCGCCGGGTCGTGGACCTCCAGGGGGCCGTCGTGCTGCCCGGATTCATCGACAGCCATGTGCACCTGGCCTGGACGGGGCTGCGGGCGAGCGTCCCCAGCGTCGCCCCGTGCCGCCGGGTCGAGGACGTCCTGGGCGTGGTGGCCGAGGCCGTCGCGCGCAGGCCGCCCGGCTCCTGGGTGTCGCTGTCCGGCTACGACCAGCGGAGCCTCGGGCGGCATCTGACCGCGGCCGAGCTCGACAAGGTCAGCGACGGGCGCAAGGTGTTCCTGCTGCACGACTCCGGCCACGCCTGTGTGGTCAACAGCGCCGTCCTGGAGCTGCTGCCCGGCGACGTGCCGCACCAGGACGGCTATCTCGCCGAGGGCGCCATGGGCGCCGCGCGCCGACTGCGGCTGCCGTACTCCCTGGACGAGTTGGGCGACGCGATCGCGCACGCGACCCGGATCTGCCGGGCCGAGGGCGTGACCGCGGTCGCCGAAGCGGGCATCGGCGGCGCGCTGTTCGGCCACAGCCCGGTCGAACTCGCCGCCTACCAGCGGGTGCGCGAGCAGGGCCGACTGCCGCTGCGGGTCCAGCTCATGGTGGCCGCCGACACCCTGCACCCGTCCGGAGCGCACGCGGACGACGGCATTCCGCGCGCCCTCGACCTCGGCCTGCGCACCGGCTTCGGCGACGACTGGCTCTCGGTCGGCGCCCTGAAGATCTACACCGACGGCGGCATGATGGCCCGTACGGCCGCGCTGAGCGCCCCATACCACGGTCTGGAGCACACCGGGCAGCTCCAGGACGACCCGGAGCGCCTCGCGGACACCATCGTCGACGGCCATCTCGCCGGGTGGCAGCTCGCCGTGCACGCCATCGGCGACCGTGCCGCCGACCTCGCGCTGGACGCGCTGGAACGAGCCCAGAGTCTCAAGCCGCGCCCCGAGGCCCGGCACCGTATCGAGCACGCCGGGCTGATCCGCCCCGACCAGCTGGCCCGCTTCGCGCGCGTCGGCGCGATCGCCGTGGTCCAGCCGAACTTCCTGCGCTACTTCGGCGACGACTACGCGTCGATCATGGGCGACGAGCGGGCCCCCTGGCTGTACCGGGGCCGGGGGTTCCTGGAGCACGGCATCGAACTCGTGGGCAGCTCCGACCGCCCGGTCACCGACGGAGCGCCGCTGCGCGCCATCCAGTTCATGGTCGAACGGGCCAGTGAGTCGGGCCGGTTGATCGGCCCCGATGAGGCGATCACGGTCGACGAGGCGCTGCGCGCCTACACCGTCGGTGGCGCGCACGCCTGCCACTGGGACGACAGCGCGGGCAGCCTCACGCCGGGCAAGCGCGCCGACCTGGTGGTGCTGGGGGACGACCCGCGGCGCGTCAGCCCCTCGCGGATCGGCGCGATCGAGGTGGTCGCGACCTACGTCGACGGCCGGGAGCCGGACCGCACGTCAGACCGCGTGTCAGACCACGCGTCAGAGCCCGCATCAGTCCAAGAAGCAGACCGGGAACCGGAAGGGACCGCCACACCATGATCACGCGAACCGACGGCATCGAGGGCTACGCACATCTGTGGCAGTCCCCAGGGGCGGCCCGGCATCGGTGGGTCCTGTGGGACGCCCCGGAGGGGACCCTGGTCTTCGACCAGGAGATCAACTGCCCCGAGAGCATCGACGAACCGGCCCTGGGCGACGTCGTACGCCGGATGCGCGCGGCGGGGGTGCCGGAGACCGACGCGTATCCGGGACGCCCCTGCGGACGGAGCCGCCCTGCCCTTCTGTGACGCGTGGGACACCTGGTTTGGCAGCTGACTTAGGTAAGGCTAACCTTAGGTCATCTGGTGTTCCTGGGCGTCGCGGTGGCCGAGCCGCGCTCCGTGCGCGCGGGACCGACGGAAGGGAAATCCTTGATCACGGCCGCCCCGCGCCCCGCTGCTTCGCCGTCCCGCACCACCCGTCCCGTCCCGCGCCCGCTCCCGCCGCCGGTACGGTCCGCGCGCCGCGCGGACGCGGCAGCCCTGGCGGCGCTCTCCGGGCCGTTCGCGCGCTCGGGAGCGCTGCGCCGACGGCCCTTCGCCCGCTATGTGGCGGACGCCGGGGACTTCCTGGTCGTGGACGACGGCGACGGCACCCTGGCGGGCTGCCTGGGGCTGCGGGTGCATCCGGCCGAACCCGCCCGCGGCCGCGGCGCGACCGGCGTCCTGTACAACTTCTGTGTCGCGCCCCGCAGTCAGGGCCGCGGCGTGGGCGCCCACCTGCTGCGCGCCGCGCTCGCCCAGGCCGCCGCCCAGTCGCTGGACGCCCTGTTCACGGCCACCACCGGCGACGGCGCCCTCTTCCTCCGCTACGGCTTCGCGCCCGCCGACGCGGGCTTCGCGCCGACCGCCTGGGCCGACTCGCTGGACCCGCGACGCGGTTCGCGCGTACTCGCCCGCGTCCTCTGACAGCCTGACAGCCGACAGGGGCCGGTCCGTGAGCGTCTATAAGACGCGCGGACCGGCCCCTGTCGGCGAGTCGGCCAGCCGGGAAGCCGGGAAGCCGTGTACTCGGCGGTCAGACGGCGGTCAGACGGCGAGGACGCCCGGCAGCGCCGCGACCAGCTCGTCCACCTGCTCCGCGCTGACGGTCAGCGCCGGAGCCAGCCGCACCGTCGTCGGCCCGACCGCGTTCACGAGGAACCCGGCGTCCTGCGCCGCCCGTTGGACGAGCGGGGCGACCGGCTCAGTGAGGACGACGCCCAGCAGCAGCCCCGCGCCCCGCACCTGGCCCACCCGAGCGTGCTTCAGCTCCTCGACGCCGCCGCGCAGCCGCTCGCCCACCCGCGCCACATGGGCCAGCAGGCCCTCGGCCTCGATGGTCTCCAGTACGGCGAGCCCGGCCGCGCAGGACACCGGATTCCCGCCGAACGTCGAGCCGTGCTGCCCCGGAGCCAGCAGGTCGGCGGTCGCGCCGAACGCCACCGTCGCGCCGATCGGCAGCCCGCCGCCGAGCCCCTTGGCCAGCGTCACCACATCCGGGTCCGCGCCCCGTACCGCCTGGTGGGCGAACAGTGGCCGGTGCGGCCGATCCCGGTCTGTACCTCGTCGAGCACCAGCAGCGTGCCGGTCGCCCGAGTGATCTCGCGGGCCGCCCGCAGATAGCCGTCGGGGGCGGGCAGCACCCCGGCCTCGCCCTGGACCGGCTCCACGAAGACCGCGGCCGTCTCCTCGGTGACCGCCGCCCGCAGCGCCGCCACGTCACCGAACGGCACATGGGACACCTCGCCAGGCAGCGGCAGGAACGGCTCGCGCTTCGCGGGCTGGCCGGTCAGCGCGAGCGCGCCCAGGGTGCGGCCGTGGAAGCCGCCTCGGGTCGCGACCAGCCGGGTCCGCCCCGTCCGCCGAGCGAGCTTGAAGGCCGCCTCGACCGCCTCCGTACCGGAGTTGGCGAAGAACACCCGCCCCTGACGCCCCAGCAGGCCCAGCAGCCGTTCGGCCAGCGCGACCGGCGGCTCGGCCGCGTACAGGTTGGAGACATGGCCGAGCCGGGCGACCTGCGCGCTGACCGCCGACACCACGGCGGGGTGCGCGTGCCCGAGTGTGTTCACCGCGATCCCGCCGGTGAAGTCGAGATAGGCGCGCCCGGACTCGTCCCACACCGTGCTGCCCTCGCCCCGGACCAGCGCCAGCGGGGGAGTGCCGTACGTGTCCATCAGGGCGGACCGCCAACGGTCCCTGAGGGACGGGCGGTTCGCCGCGCCGGCGCCGACGCCGGTGTCGGTGCTCATATGTCGCCCTCCTCGTCCGGGACCACCGTGGTGCCCGTGCGGCCGTCGCCGGTGAACACCCCGTGCAGCAGCGCGTGCGGCACCCGGCCGTCCAGGACGTGCGCCATGGGCACCCCCGCCTGGGCGGCCCGCAGACAGCCCTCCATCTTGGGCAGCATCCCGCCCGCCAACTCCGGCAGCAGCTTCTCCAGTTCGGTCGCGGTCAGCCGGTCGACGACCTCGGTGCTGTGCGGCCAGTTCGCGTACAGCCCCGCCACGTCGGTGAGCACCACCAGCTTCGCGGCGCCGACGGCCGCCGCGACGGCGGAGGCCGCGAGATCGGCGTTGACGTTGTAGACCTGCCCGTCGGCGCCGCGCGCCACGGGCGAGACCACCGGGACACGGCCCTGCTCCAGCAGGTCGCGTATCGCGCTCGGATCCACCTCCACGACCTCGCCGACCAGGCCGATGTCCACCGGCTCGCCGTCCACCCAGGCTCCGCGGCGCACGGCCGTCATGGTGTGCGCGTCCTCGCCGGACATGCCCACCGCGTACGGCCCGTGGCTGTTGACGAGCCCCACCAGCTGCCGCTGGACCTGGCCGGTCAGCACCATCCGGACCACCTCCATGACCTCCGGCGTGGTGACCCGCAGCCCCGCCTCGAAGCGGACCTCCAGGTCGAGCCGGGACAGCAGCGCGCTGATCTGCGGCCCGCCGCCGTGCACCACGACCGGGCGCACGCCCGCCTGACGCAGGGTCACCACATCTCGTGCGAAGGCCCGTTTCAGGTCCTCGTCCACCATGGCGTTGCCGCCGAACTTGATGACGACCGTACGGCCGCGGAACTCCCGCAGGGCGTCGCGGGGCTCGGCCGCCGCGCTGTCCCGCCCGTCCTCGGCCACCTGTGCCGCGCCCTCGCTCATGAGCTGTACGCGCTGTTCTCGTGGACGTACTCGGCGCTGAGGTCGTTGGTCCAGATCATCGCGGACGCGCCCCCGGACCGCAGATCGACCGTGACCGTGATCCGCCGCCGCGACAGGTCGACCGCGTCGCGGGGCTCGGCCGCCGCGCTGTCCCGGCACACCCAGACCCCGTTGACGGCCACATCCAGGCGGTCCGGGTCGAAAGCGGCGGACGTCGTGCCGATCTCGGACAGCACCCGGCCCCAGTTCGGGTCCTCGCCGTGCAACGCGCACTTGACCAGGTTGCTGCGGGCCACGGACCTGGCCACCGTCACGGCGTCCTCCTCCGACGCCGCGCCGACCACCTCGACGCCGATCTCCTTCGACGCGCCCTCCGCGTCCGCGACCAACTGCCGCGCCAGATCCAGGCATACGGCGTGCACGGCCTCGGCGAAGGCGTCCGGGTCCGGCGTGACCCCCGAGGCGCCGGAGGCGAGCAGCAGCACGGTGTCATTGGTGGACATACAGCCGTCCGAGTCCACCCGGTCGAAGGTGCTGCGCACCCCGTCCCGCAGCGCCTGGTTCAAGCCCAGGGCGTCGACGGCCGCGTCGGTGGTCAGCACGACCAGCATGGTGGCGAGCGAGGGGGCGAGCATGCCCGCGCCCTTCGCCATGCCGCCCACGGTCCAGCCGGGGCCCGCGTGCACCGCCGTCTTGTGCGTGGAGTCCGTCGTCTTGATCGCGACGGCCGCGTCACCGCCGCCCTCATCCGAGAGCCGCCCGGCCGCGGCGTCGACTCCGGCCGTGACCCGGTCCATCGGCAGCGGGACGCCGATCAGCCCGGTGGAGCACACCGCGACCTCCTGCGCGCTCACCCCGAGCGCCCGAGCGGTGTGCTCGGCCGTCGCGCGGGCGTCGTCGGCGCCCTGGGGGCCGGTGCACGCGTTGGCGCCACCGGAGTTGAGGACCACCCCGGACAGCAGGCCGTCGGCCAGCGCGCGCCGGGACCAGCGGACCGGTGCGGCCTGCACCCGGTTGGCGGTGAACACCCCGGCGGCCGCTCGGGACGGGCCGCGGTTCACCACCAGGGCCAGATCCAGGTCGCCGGATTCCTTGATCCCGGCGGCCACGCCGCTCGCGAGGAATCCCTGGGCAGCGGTCACGGTCACGGAGCCACTCCATTCATGGGCAGGCCAAGCCCCTCCGGCAGGCCGAGTGCGACGTTCATGCTCTGCACCGCGCCGCCCGCGGTGCCCTTCGTCAGGTTGTCGATCGCGCTGACCGCGATCAGCCGACGGGTCTGCTCGTCCACGGCCACCTGGATCCGGGCGCTGTTGGAGCCGAGTACGGCGGCGGTCGACGGCTGCTGCCCGGCGGGCAGCAGCCGGACGAACGGCTCGTCGGCGTAGGCGGTCTCGTACGCCGCCCGCACCGCCTGGGCGTCGACGCCGGGGCGCAGCCGGGCCGAGCAGGTGGCGAGGATGCCGCGGGCCATCGGGGCCAGGGTCGGCGTGAACGACACGGCCACTCGCTCACCCGCCACGCGTGACAGGTTCTGGGTCAGCTCCGGTGTGTGCCGGTGGCCGCCGCCGACGCCGTACGGGCTCATCGCGCCCATCACCTCGGCGCCGAGCAGCCGGGTGCTGGCGGTGCGGCCCGCCCCCGACGCGCCGCTCGCTGCGACGATCACCGCCTCTGGCTCCACCAGGGCCGCGGCGTAGGCCGGATACAGCGCGAGGGTCACCGCGGTCGGATAGCAGCCGGGCACCGCCACCCGGTCAGCGCCCTTCAACTCCTCGCGTGCTCCGGGCAGTTCGGGCAGCCCGTACGGCCAGGTCCCGGCGTGCGGCGACCCGTAGAACCGCTCCCAGTCGGCCGCGTCGCGCAGCCGGAAGTCCGCGCCGCAGTCCACGATCAGCGTCTCGCCGCCCAACTGCCGTGCGAGCGCCGCCGACTGGCCGTGCGGCAGGGCCAGGAACACCGCGTCATGCCCGCCGAGTGCTTCGGCCGAGGTCTCCAGGAGTACCCGGTCCGCGAGCGCGGCCAGGTGCGGTTGTACGTCCGCGAGGGTGCGGCCCGCGCTGCTGTGCGCGGTCAGCGCCCCGATCTCGACACCGGGGTGCGACAGCAGCAGGCGCAGGATCTCCCCTCCGGCGTAGCCGCTCGCTCCGGCCACCGCGACTCGTACCGACATGTTCTTCGTCTCTCCCGGCTCGATGGTTAGCTTAGCCTAACCTAATGGGTCGGGTGCTGGTGGTGGGAGGAAGCGCGGGAGAGAGCCGCGCTCCGGCGATATCCAGTTGACCGTCGGCACGTGTTCTCCCAGGCTGGTGCCTCACCGCCATCAGCCTGGGAGAACACGTGCCGACGGTCACCCCCGCCATGTTCCTTTGCCCGCTCGGCGACGACGCGGCGCTGATCCCGCGCACGGTCGCCATCGCGGAGGCCCACCAGGCCCTGCTGATGGCCAACTACAAGCGCCTCGCACAGGGGGACCCGGACTTCGACGCCGACAAGCCGACCACGCTCGACGAGACCCGCGCACGCCTGGAACGCCAGGGCCGCGCATGGCTCGAAGGGACCCAGCTGCCTCTCGACATCGCGGTACGGGCGGGCCAGGACTGGCGGCTCGTCGGGGCGGTCACCCTGACCTGCGACCCGGACATGCGGACCGCCGAGCTCGGCTATTGGATCGACGCGGCGTACGAAGGCCGGGGGCTGGTCTTCAGAGCCGCTACGGCGGTCCTGGACCAGGCGTTCGGCCCCCTCGGCATAGACCGTGTCGAACTGCGGACCGGCCCCGGCAACGCGCGCAGCCGCGGAGTGGCCCGCCGCCTGGGATTCACGGAGGAGGGCCTGCTCCGCGAGGCGGTGATCTTCCCCGGCGGAACACGCGAAGACGACGTCGTCTACGGACTCCTCGCGCGCGAGTGGCGCACGTCCCGTGAGCAAAGCGGCCCGCCGCAGCCAGCGGTTGCCCGCCCGCACACCGGCTGACAAGGTCTCCGGCATGCCCACGTTCACCGCGTACGACGGAACCCTGCTCGCCTGCCGCCTGTCAGGAGACGGCCCGCCGCTGGTGTGCCTGCCCGGCGGGCCGCTACAGGACTCCGGCTACCTGGGCGAACTCGGCGGACTCGGCGCGCACCGGCGGCTGATCCGGCTCGACCTGCGGGGGAGCGGCCGGTCGGCGACACCGGACGACCCGGCCACGTACCGCTGCGACCGGCTCGTCGACGACGTGGAGGCCCTGCGCGAGCACCTGGAACTCGACCGGATGGACCTGCTCGCGCACTCGGCGGGGACGAACCTGGCCGCGCGCTATGTGGAGCGCCACCCGGCCCGCGTCGGCAAGCTCGCGCTGATCACGCCGAGCGCGGCGGGCGTCGGCATCACGGTCGACGCGGACATCCGGCTGCGGACGGCCGGGCTGCGCCGCGACGAGCCGTGGTTCCCGGCGGCGTTCGCGGCCCTGGCGGCACGCGTCGGCGGCCAGCCGACCAAGGAGAACTTCCGGGCCGTCGCCCCGTTCTGGTACGGCCGCTGGGACGCGGCCGCCCGCGCGCACCGGGCCGCCGCGGACGAGCAGCGCGACCACGACGCCGCGGTGGCCTTCGCCGCCGAAGGCGCCTTCGACCCGGACGCCACCCGTGCGGCGCTCGCCTCGTTCGGACGGCCGGTGCTCCTGCTCGCCGGGGAGTTCGACGTGAACTCCCCGCCCTCCGCGGTGGCCGAGCTGGCCGGGATGTTCCCCCGCGCCGAACTCGCCGTCCAGCCAAGGGCCGGACACTTCCCGTGGCTGGACGACCCCGGCCTCTTCACCGCGACCGTCGCGACGTACCTGTCCGGCGCGTAGTCGCCCTGGCAGCCCCCGCCGCGTGGATCAGAGCTCCCGCTCGGGCTGGTTCTCCTCGGCCGTGTCCGGCCGGTGGTCGGGCAGCGACGAGCGGGCGGTGGCCTCGCCGTGCAGCCGCAGGAACTCCAGGTGCCGCTCGTACTGGTCGAGGATGTCCCCGATGAGCTGCTCCTTGCTGTAGCCCATCACGTCGTAGCCCTGGCTGCCGTCGGACAGATGCACCTCGAAGCGCACATAGGTGTCGTGCGCGGTGACCACACGGGTGGCGAACGCCGGGGTGGGCACCTCGACCGGCCGCACCTCGTACGAGAACACCTCGATGCCGCCCATCGGGATGTGCAGCCCCATGTGCGGGATGCCGACCTCGTCGTCGACGCCCTCCACGACCGACGCGTCGGCGCCCCGCTCGCTCAGCTCCGCCGCCACGTCCTGGAACGCCGCACGGCACACCTCGTCCATGAACCGGGTCGCCGCGCGCTTGCTGGGGAAGCTCATCGCCCGCCCCAGCCGCTGCCGCCAGTTCCGCTCGGCGGTCTGGCCGCGGTGCACGGTCCGCCCGGACAGCGACGAGGGCAGCGTGGTGGTCAGCGCGTCCTCCCGCATCCGTTCCACGCGCAGCGCCTTGTACAGGCCCCAGATGATCAGGAACATCACAAACGAGAACGGCAGACCCATGATGATCGTCGCATTGGTCAGCGCCTGTACGCCGCCGACCAGCAGCATGGCGAGAGTGAGCAGACCGGTCGCCGCCGCCCAGAAGATCCGCACCCACGGCCGGGCGTCGGTGCGCGGCGTCGGCAGGTCCGAACTGAGGTTGCTCATCACCAGGGCGCCGGAGTCCGCCGACGTCACATAGAGCAGCAGCCCGACGAACGTGGCGAGCCCGGCGCTGAACGTGGCCCCCGGAAACTGCCCGAGCAGCTCGTAGAAGCCCTGCTCGGGCGCGGCCGCCGCGGTCTCGCCGAACTCGGCGTTGCCGGACCGCACCAGCCCCAGCGCGCTGTTGCCGAAGATGGACAGGAACATCAGCGTGAACAGGAACGGGATGATCAGCGTCGCCGCCACGAACTGCCGGATGGTGCGGCCGCGCGAGATCCGCGCCAGGAACAGCCCGACGAACGGCGCCCACGCGATCCACCAGGCCCAGAAGAACAGCGTCCAGGCGTTCAGCCACTCGGTCGGCTGGTCGTAGGCGAAGGTGTTCAGCGCCATCGACGGGAACCGGCTCACATAGTCGCCGATGTTGAGGACGAGGCTGTTGAGCAGCCGAATCGGGCTGTCGACGAACAGCATGTAGAGCATCAGAACGATGGCGAGCACGACATTCAGCTCGGACAGCCGTCTGATGCCCCGGTCCACACCGGCCACCGCGGACACCGTGGCCAGGACCACCGCCACGGAGATCAGGGCGATCTGCGTGGCGGTCCCCTGCGGCACGTCGAAGAGGAACGTCAGCCCGTAGTTCAGCTGCACCACGCCGATGCCGAGGGACACCGAGATGCCGAACACCGTGCCGAGGATGGCCGCGAGGTCCACCGCGTCGCCCATCCGGCCGTGCACCCGCTTGCCGATGATCGGGTACAGCGCCGACCGGATCGCCAGCGGAAGCCGGTAGCGAAACGCGAAGTACCCGAGCGCCATGCCCATCAGCGCGTACATCGCCCAGCCGGTGATGCCGTAGTGGAACAGGGTCCACACGATCGCCTGCCGCGCCGCCTCGACGGTCTCCGGGTCGCCCTCGGGCGGGGCGAGGTACTGGCTGACCGGCTCGGCGACGGAGAAGAACATCAGGTCGATGCCGATGCCCGCCGCGAACAGCATGGTCGCCCAGGCGAACAGCCCGTAGTCGGGCGTCGAGTGCTGCGGCCCGAGCTTGATCTTCCCGTACCGGGACGCGGCCACGAACACCACGAACACCAGATACAGCGTGGCGGCGAGGAAGTAGTACCAGCCGAAGCCGTCGGAGATCCACCCCACCAGTACGCCGATGGTGTCCTCGGCGCCGTCCGGGGTGAGGATCGCCCAGATCGAGATGGCGAGGATCAGGACGGACGACCCGTAGAACACCACGGGCTTGAGCCTGCTGTCCTTCTCCGCGCCCGAGCCCGCGTCCTCGTCCGCCGGGCCCGGCGGCTGTGCCCCCCGGCCGTTGTCTTGGTCGATCGCCACGGGCTAGCTCTCCTCGGTCTGATGCCGGTAGAAGTCGGCCGTGGACGGCGCCAGAGGAGTGTTGCCGAGGATGAGGTCGGCGGACTTCTCGGCGAGCATCATCACCGGCGCGTAGATGTTCCCGTTGGTGAGGTACGGCATCGCGGACGCGTCGACCACGCGCAGCCCGTCCACCCCGTGCACCCGCATCGACGTCGGGTCCAGTACGGACATGTCGTCCACGCCCATGCGAGCCGTGCAGGACGGGTGATAGGCGGTCTCGGCGTCCCGCGCCACCCAGTCCAGGATCTCGTCGTCCGACTCGACGCTGGGCCCTGGCGACAGCTCGCCCGCGTCGTAGTCGGCGAAGGCGGGCTGGGAGAGGATGTCGCGCGCGACGCGGATCGCCTCCACCCATTCCTTGCGGTCGTTGGGCGTGGACAGATAGTTGAACCGCAGCGCCGGGTGCTTCCGCGGATCGCGCGACGTGATTTTCACCGACCCGCGCACATCCGAGTACATCGGCCCGATGTGCACCTGATAGCCGTGCTCGGCCCCCACCTCTGTGCCGTCGTAACGCACCGCGATGGGCAGGAAATGGAACATCAGATTGGGGTACTCGACGACGTCGTTGCCCCGCACGAATCCGCCCGCCTCGAAATGGTTGGTCGCCGCGGGACCGGTGTGGAAAAGCATCCACTGCAGTCCGATCGCGGGCCGACGGTGCCATTTGAGCGCCGGGTTATAGGAGATGGGCTGCTTGCAGGCATGCTGCACATACACCTCCAGATGATCCTGGAGATTCTCGCCGACGCCGCGCAGTTCGTGCACCATTTCGACGCCGAGCGGCCGCAGTTCGTCGGGGTTGCCGATGCCGGACAGCTGCAGCAGCTGGGGCGTGTTGATCGCGCCGCCGCTGAGGATCACCTCGCCGCCGTACACCTGCCGGCGCTGGCGGCCCCACCGCCGGTAGGCGACCCCCACCGCTCGTTTGCCCTGGAACAGCACCCGGTCCACCTGGGAGAAGCACTGCACCGTGAGGTTCGGCCGCTTCTTCACCGGGTGGACATAGGCCCGCGCGGCCGACCAGCGCCGCCCCTTGCGGATGTTGCGGTCGAAGCGGGCGAACCCTTCCTGCCGGTAGCCGTTCACATCGGACGTCAGCGAGTAGCCCGCCTGCTGGGACGCCGCCAGGAACGCGGAGAACAGCGGGTTCTTCGCCGGGCCGCGCTCCAGCCACAGCGGGCCGCCCTGTCCGCGCCACTCGTCGCCGCCCGCCGTGCAGTTCTCCATCCGCTTGAAGTACGGCAGGCAGTGCGCGTAGTCCCAGGTCTCCATGCCCGGATCGGAGGCCCAGCGCTCCAGGTCCATCGGATTGCCGCGCTGGAAGATCATTCCATTGATGGAACTCGACCCGCCGAGCAGCCTGCCCCGGCCGTGGCTGACGCGTCTGCCCTCCATGAACGGTTCCGGTTCGGACTCATAGCACCAGTCGTAGAAGCGGTTGCCGATGACCATCGTCAACGCGGCGGGCATATGCGTGAGGATGTCGAGACTCCAGTCGGGCCGTCCCGCCTCCAGGACGAGGACCTTGTTGCCCGGATCCGCGCTGAGCCGATTGGCCAACGCGCAGCCCGCCGATCCGCCGCCGACGATGATGTAGTCGTACTCCGCCTGGCTCATGCTGCTCCTCGGGTTCGCATTGCACCCCCCAGTGGCACGCGTTAAACATAAGCAGCGGGGAATTCCTACGCACAACGGTGGAGCTGCATTCGGCTTAACCGGGGAAGGTTCGCCACGTCCAGTCTGCTGATCGGTGGAAAGTGGGTGGCCGCGTCCGGCGGCGCCACCCGAGAGATCCTGAACCCCTACGACCAGTCCGTGGTCCAGACGGTGGACGAGGGCGACCGGGCGGACGCGCTGGCCGCCGTGGCCGCGGCGAGGACCGCGTTCGACCACGGTGAGTGGCCCGCGTCGACGCCGCGGCAGCGCGCCGAGCTGCTGAGCCGCACGGCCGAGTTCCTCCAGCGCGACCGGGCGGAGATCGCCCGCCTGGAGACACTGGACACCGGCAAGACCCTCGTCGAGAGCGGTATCGACGTCGACGACGTGACCGCGGTGTTCCGCTACTACGCGAGCGAGGCCGAGGCCGACTCCGGGCGGCTGGTGGACGCGGGCGACCCGCGGATCCGCAGCCGCGTCGTCCACGAACCGGTCGGCGTGTGCGCGCTGATCGCACCCTGGAACTATCCGCTGCTCCAGGCGTCGTGGAAGGTCGCGCCCGCGCTGGCCGCCGGGAACACCATGGTGCTCAAGCCCAGCGAGATCACCCCGCTGAGCACTGTCAAGATGGTCGAGCTGATCGAGGAGGCCGGTGCGCCGCCCGGCGTGCTCAACCTGGTGCTCGGCGCGGGCCCGGCCGTCGGCGCGCCGCTGGTGGAGAGCCCCGACGTCGATCTGGTGTCCTTCACCGGCGGCCTGGCCACCGGCCAGATGATCATGCGTACGGCGGCCGACACCGTCAAGAACGTCGCCCTGGAACTCGGCGGCAAGAACCCCAACATCGTCTTCGCCGACGCCGACCTGGAGACCGCGCTCGACTACGCCCTGACCGCCGTGTTCTTCCACGCCGGACAGGTGTGCTCGTCCGGCACCCGGCTCATCGTGGAGGACTCCCTGCACGACCGCTTCGTCGCCGGACTGGTCGAGCGCACCGAGCGCATCCGGCTCGGCAACGGCCTCGACGAGCACACCGAGAGCGGCCCGCTGGTCTCCGCCGAGCACCGCGACAAGGTCGAGGCCTATGTGCGGCTCGCCGTCGAGGAGGGCGCGAAGCTGGTCGCGGGCGGCAGGCGTCCGGACGAACCGGAGCTGCGCGACGGGTTCTTCTACCGGCCGACGGTCTTCGACGACTGCACCCGCGACATGCGCATCGTGCAGGAGGAGACCTTCGGCCCGATCCTGACCGTGGAGCGCTTCACCGACGAGGACCGCGCGGTCGAACTGGGCAATGACACCGACTACGGGCTGGCCGGGGCCGTGTGGACCGCCGACACCGCCAGGGCCGAGCGCGTCGCGCGGCGGCTGCGGCACGGCACGGTGTGGATCAACGACTTCGGCCCGTATCTGCCGCAGGCGGAGTGGGGCGGGTTCAAGCGCTCCGGCATCGGCCGCGAGCTGGGCCGCGAGGGCCTCGCCGAGTACCGCGAGGCCAAGCACATCTACGAGAACACCGCTCCGGAGCCCCAGCACTGGTTCGCGCGCTGACCCAGCGCGAAACGGGCGGTCGCGGGCGGTGCGCGGACGGTGTGAGGGCGGTGGGGGGCGGGGGGGCCCCCCCCCCCGCCCCCCCCCCCCCCCCCCCCCCCCCGGGGCGCCCCGCGGGGGGGGGGGGCCCCCCCCCCGCCCCCC